>JALOMM010000192.1 GCA_025455535.1 Bacteroidales bacterium
CCGTCAGGATACTGTGAATATCCTGCTGCGGCAAGACAGATACGGGCACGAAATGCCTTCACGAAAGCTTTGTTGATATTCTCTGTGTTTGCTGTCGCAGCAGTCTCGTTAGGCCATGCCACAAGGGCGGCAGCCTCTTCCAGATCGCTTATCAGCTGTTTATAAATGACATCACGGCTTGATTTTGCCAGGTACATCGTCTCCGATGACACAGGCTCGAACCTGGCCACCACATCACCCCAGCCCCTGACGAGGTCAGCATAATATATTGCCCTAAGTGTAAGAGCCTCACCCAGCAGCTGACCCATCTCGTTGCCCGGAGCCGGGTTACCATAAGTCCTCAGCCCTCTGATACAGATGTTCGCCCTCTCAATGCCGGTGTACATCATCGCCCATGCATTGTTTGTAGTGTTCATATCAGTATTTGCAGGCGAGTTTACGTACCTGGCCAGGTCTGTCCTTGCATTGATTGTGGTGGAGCTGTTGTTCCATTCAAGGTCAGTATTGGAGCCGTAATGAGTAAGGAACCTGCCCCTGTATGAGTTCGTCTCCCCTAACGGTACCTTGATGCCGTCTATGGCAGAAGCGGCAAGGGTGGGATCGGAAAAGATCAGCGATTCATCGAATGACGATTGGGAAGGAGCCTCCAGAAAATCCTCGCATGACAGTGTGATGCCCGCAAGAATTAAACATCCTATATATAGTATCTTCTTCATATTCATTATTTATTTCAGATTAAAATGTGAGGTTCAATCCGTAGATTATCTGCCTGCTCTTCGGGTATGCAGAGTAGTCGAGCCCCGGTGTCAGTACGGTATTTCTCCTTGTGGAGACCTCCGGGTCGAACCCGGAATAGTTTGTCAGTACAAACACATTGTATGCGGAGACGTAGAACCTCAGATTTTGCAGTTTGGCTTTTCTTACCAGGTCAACCGGGAGGGTATATCCCAGCGACACGGTATTGAGTCTGAGGAATGATCCGTCCTCGACAGCCCAGTCAGTGAATACGTGTCTCGCCATCTGAGGTGACCACATTGTTGTATTCGCATTGAGTGCCTCCAGAGTTGCCGGGTCATTGACCAGGTTACCGTCAGCATCCACATTTGTCCATCTGTTGCCATCGTCCATAATGTCGATCATGTTCCGGAACTGGTATCTGCCTGTGGTGTATTCAATTTTGTTGGCATTGTAGATGTCATTCCCGTAACTCCAGTTGAAGACGGCTGACAGGTCAAAGCCGTAGAATACGGCATCGATATTGAATCCTCCCGTGTTGAGCGGATTGGCGTCACCTATCACCGTGACGTCAAGAACGCTTATTGATCCATCCCCTGAGAGGTCTTTCAGCTTGAGCTTGCCGGGTCTCAGAGTGCCGACTACGGCTGTTGCATCAGCAACATTTTCCTTGAGCGTCCAGGTGTCATCGGATGCGTTATAAATGAAGTCGGAGACCTCGTACCTGCCGTCAGACTTGTAACCGATCATCTGCCCGACAGATCCTCCCACGGCGATCCAGTAGTCATTCCCGATCTCTGTCGATGCCCAGCCTGAAGCCTGTCCGAAGTCTTGCATGGTTCCGAGTGAGATGATCTCATTACGGTTAAAACCTATGTTGAACCCCAGGTTAAGCCTGAAGTTCTTCTTATCGGCAACAACCCCGTTTAGTGCAACCTCGAAGCCCTTGTTTTCAGTCTCCCCCATGTTCCTGTACTGTGTGTTGTACCCTGTTCCCGATACGGGGAAATTGATGAGGAGGTCTTCGGTAGTATTGAAATAAAACTCAACAGTACCGCTGAGCCTGTTTCTGAAAAGTCCGAAATCAAGGCCGGCATTTCGCGTATAAGTGGTTTCCCATCTCAGGTCAGGATTCGCCATGACCGTCGAGGGAGACCAGTATGTCGTAAAGCCGCTTATCCATGACGTACTTCCGGAGTTGAAGGTCTGTGCTATCTGTCCGGATGGTATGTTGTTGTTACCGGCTGAACCGTAGCTGAGACGCAGCTTCAGGTTATTCACCGTTGACGAAATCCCCTTCATGAAACTCTCGTCAGATATCCTCCATCCGACCGATACAGAGGGGAAGTAGCCCCACCTGTTGTCCTGCGAGAATTTGCTCGAACCGTCGGCACGGTATGTTGCAGTAAGCATGTACTTGCCCTTGTAGTCATAGATTACGCGGCCGAAGAAAGAGAGCAGTTTGTTGTCGGGATTGTAGGTATCTGTATATCTGCTTGAGAAGCCCTGGCTAACAAGCTTGTATGCCTGGTCTGAGGTAAAGAAATCAGGAAAGCCCCATACCTGGTTGAACGCAGTGTTTGAGGTGGTAACTATTACCTCCTGCCCGGCCAGTAACTTGACTGAGTGTCCGCCTCCCTTAATGAATTGCCTGAAATCATAGTTAAGGGTATTGGTGCTTCTCAGGCTGTTGAGCGCATTGTCTGTTGACTCGAGGGCCGGCAGGTTCTGATATTCTGCTGAAGGGGTGTTTTTGACGTAATATGTGGTGAGACCGTAAAAGCGGTCATCAGTATTGTAATTGTAATCAAGCCCCTCTTCGGTCCTGAACTCCAGTCCGTCAATTATGTCCCATGCGAAGCTGCCTATCATGTTATACCTCTTCCTGAACTGCTGACGGTCGTTGTCTCTTACGTTATCCAGCGGGTTTGTCATGGAAGAAGAGACCTCCGTATCATCATAGTCACCGATTGAAGTGAACGGTATAGGTACATAGAGCATGGCCTGCTTCACCCTTGCGTCTGAAGGGGTGGCGCCTCCCTGGTCAACGGCGCCTGCGCCATAAATCTTCGTGTCGGAGTAACGGAGTGAGAACGAAAGCTTGACTTTGTCGCTTGCATCGTGATCCATTTTCAGAGAGAGGTTATCACGCGAGTACTCTGAGCTTAACATTATCTCATCACTCCTGAGCCCTGCATAGGTGAAAGCGTATCTGAACCTTTCAGACCCCCCTGTTATATTCAGGTCCTGGTTGAAGGTCTGGCCTACATGGCCGAAGACCTGGTCATACCAGTCTGTTCCCGGCTGTCCGGCGTAAAGGTCTATATCCTGATACAGACCGAAGTACTTCTCATACTGATCGATGTTATCGGTCAGGAGGGCATATTCATACTGCCACTTGACATAATCTTCAACGCTCAGGTTGGTCAGGCGGTCTGCCACCTTCTTGAAGCCATAGTAGGCATTATAGTTTACTCTCACCTTTCCTTCGGTGCCACCCCTGGTGGTAATGATGATAACGCCGTTGGCGCCCCGGGCTCCGTAGATTGCTGTGGAAGAGGCGTCCTTAAGAACATCGATTGACTGAATGGTCGATGTCGGAATATCCGCTATGTTGGTGACGGGAAAGCCGTCAACGATATACAGGGGTGAGTTGTCCTGTGTGATGGAACCGCCTCCCCGGACACGGATGTTTATCTCTGCATCAGGAGAACCTTCCGTTGTTACAACCTGAACTCCGGCCATCTTGCCCGTAAGAGCCTCGGCAGCCGTGGTAACAGGTATCTTCATGAGATCCTTCCCTTTTACAGAAGCGACTGACCCTGTTATGTCCCTGCGTGCTGCAGTACCGTAACCTATCACAACCACCTCTTCAAGCAGGCTGCTTGTGGGTGTAATGGAGGCATTTACCACACTCCGGCCGTTGACAGGCACCTCCGTCGGATCATAACCCACATAGCTGAAGGTGAGTATGGCGTCCGGCGGACAATCGGTAATGGTATAGTTGCCATTCACATCCGTGGCAACACCGCGAGCTGTTCCTTTAATAATAACATTCAGGCCGATCATTGCCTCCCCTGTCTGGGCATCGGTTACCACCCCTCTGACAGTGATGTTCTGCGAAAAAGAGGGTAACGAAATCATCAGCAGGGTAAAGACCAGCAAAGCCCTCAACACACGTGAACCGCGCTGAAGGGATCCTCTGATTTCATTGATTAGTTCTGTCATAGTAGA
>JALOMM010000193.1 GCA_025455535.1 Bacteroidales bacterium
TGCCGTTATGACGGCGTTCTCTGCCATCAGTGCCTCGCGGCGTTCGGCTTCTGTCATTGCGGGCGTTACTTTCCCGACCATGCGTGCTGTCACGTCTTCGATGCTGACAAGGAAGCTGACGCTAAGTCCCGGGTTGGGAAGCTCCTCTGCCCGTGTCATCGCCCAGAAGCCGTTGTTGAGGTAGTCGTGCTCGACGGTGCTGTGATTCTGTATCTGACCGTAGCCGCAGTGGTGGTTTGTCAGCAGGAGGCCTTCAGCCGATACTATCTCAGCGGTACATCCGCCGCCGAAAATGACGATGGCATCTTTCAGGCTTGCCTGGTTGAGGCTGTAGATATCCTCAGCTGTGAGCTTCAGTCCCATCTCAGTCATGGTACCGATATTCAGCTTCTCGAGTAAAGGAAGGATCCACATTCCCTCATCAGCCTTTGCCCCTGAACCGGCGAAGGTGATAAGGATGATAATGATTGCAAATAGTTTTCTCATGAGTTATGATATTGATTGTTTTTAGCAAAGGGCCAAAGATATTAAATTACTCTTTGCCGAAAGATGACTTTAACATTTTATAAGAAACGGAGTTCGGTCTGTGTCTCCCGGAGGTTAAATGAGAGGCGGTGGTAAGGGGTGATGCCGTGGTCTGTTATTGCTCTGCGGTGTTCGGGGGTGGGATAGCCCTTGTTATGGCGCCAGCCATACTGTGGGAAGAGGAGGTCAAGCTCTTCCATGAAACGGTCGCGTTCGGTCTTGGCGAGGATGGAGGCGGCAGCGATGGAGAGGTATGTAGCGTCGCCGCGGACTATTGTGTGATGGGGTACTTTCTCATACGGACAGAACCTGTTGCCGTCGATCAGGAGGAGCTGTGGTTGCGGATTCAGTCTGCTGATGGCCCTGTGCATGGCTGTTATTGATGCTCTGAGGATATTCATTGCGTCTATCTCGCTGTTTGTGCATGAGGCTATCTCCCAGGCTATTGCTTCGGCGATGATCTCCCGGCGGAGTCTCTCGCGCTGCCGGGGGGTGAGTTTCTTGGAGTCGTTGAGGCTGTCGTTGCGGTAGTCTTTAGGGAGGATGACGGCGGCGGCGTACACGGGGCCGGCGAGGCATCCTCGTCCTGCCTCGTCGCAGCCTGCCTCGGTGATGGTGGGGTGGTAGTATGGAGAGAGTGTCATGAGCGTGTTTGTGTTGCCTTGACGACGGAGTCCCACATTTTTTTTGCGGTGTTGTCCCAGGTGTATCGTTGTGAGTTGATGATTCCCTGTTCGGTGAGGTGGCGGCGCAGCGCCTCGTCTCCGACGAGGCGGGCCATAGCGTCGGCTATGGCCTCTGCGCCGGCGGGGCCGGCGCAGAGCGCTGCGCCGCCACTAACCTCCGGCAACGACGAGGTGTCTGACAGGATACACGGCGTGCCGCACCGCTGCGCCTCCACCACCGGTATCCCAAAACCCTCGTACCACGGAACGAACACAAGTGCCTCCGCACCTCCGTATAACCTCCTCAGCTCACTGCGACTGACAGTCCCCGTAAACAAAATATCCCGGCTACAGGGCGATTCTTTTACTGCACGGTCGATAGACCCCGTAAGGTAAAGCCTCCTCCCTGCAAGCAACAGCACATGATCACCCTTGCCCTCTCTCCTGAAGATTTCATAGGCCTTTATTACAGTCTCTACATTCTTCCGCGGCGAGAAATTGCTGACAAAGAGGAAGTAAGGCCTGCCGCCGCTCCTTTCCCTCCTCGTCTCTTCAGCCTCACCCGGCAGCGGCGGCGAGAATATCTCCGCCACTCCGTTGGGTACTACGTCAATCTTATTACGTTCAATGGCGTATGTCTCCGATATGTCTGCGGCAGAGAACTCTGATACCGTGGCTACCCTTGCCGCCCGGGCGGCAAAGAGCGGGAAAAAATGACGGTAGTATTTCCGCTCCGACCACGGTATGTCGCCGGGACGATGCTCATGATTCAGGTCATGGATCACCGATATGCACGGGACAGGAGTTCGCAGCGGAATCAGACCGTCAGGGGCAATAAATAGGTCAGCCTTTACCTTCTTAAGAACCCCGGGCAGCAGAAGCTCATGCCAGACATACCAGAGTGACGGATGAATGTTGCGAAGAGGGATCGTTACATAATCAATATTGTTGCCGGTGACCGGCAGACTCTCATACCTCCTGTCACTGACAAGAACGAACCTGTGCTCCGGATGATCAGCAGTGATCCCCCTGATAACCTCATAGGTGAACCATCCTATCCCGTCGCCGGGAGTCCTCTTCAGCGTTCGCGCATTGACCGCAATAACCATCCTGATACCATTACCCGGATACAAATGTGCAAATAACTTACATGAATTCTATGGCCTTTAACCTCGAAACAGCATCAGCTGATACATATTTAATGATTTGATCTTACAGTATTGAAAGTGAAAGATTTTATTATGATATTTGTGGAAGTGCATCCTTAGGTCTGATCAACTGCAATATTGTAATAATGAAAATCCGGGGGCGGAGTCTTTCAGAGGAAGCGAAGTATCGGTCGCTGTTTGAAAACGTCAGGGAGGGTATATACCAGAGTACCCCTGACGGTAAGATCATAACAGCCAATCCTGCCCTTGTCAGGATGCTGGGCTACGAGAGCGAAGAAGAGCTCATGAGCCTCCATATTGCACGCGACCTGTATGTCAATCCCGACGATCGCGACAGGCTTCTCAATGAGCTGGTGGAGAGCGACGCCGACGGTGATATAGAGCTCAGGCTGAGACGAAAGGACGGCACTGAGATCTTTGTCCTGGAGCACTCTCATCCAGTGCGTGATGACCAGGGAGAGGTGCTCTATTTCGAGGGGGCGCTGACAGATATTACCCGGAGAAAGGCAGCCGAAACAGCCCTCATGGAGAGCGAAGCAAAATACCAGACCCTGCTGGAGATGATGCAGGACGGTATCTCGCTGTTCGACAATAAGGGAAAGCTTCTATGGTTCAACCAGAGGAAGAGGATAATGCTCGGTTACGAAAGCGACGGGGAGCTATACGAAAAAAATGCATTTGATCTTATAAGTCCTGATGATCAGAACGTTGCCCGTGAAAGCTGGGCAGTGCTGGTTGCAAAAGGTTTTGTCACCAATGTTGAGATGCGTGTCCTCAGGAAGGACGGGTCATTCTTCTGGGCTGAGTTTAATACCACAGCCATAAAGAATGATGAGGGACAGCCTGAGTTTTTCATGGACACCATGCGTGATGTCACCGGGAGAAAGAGAGATGCTGACCTGCTTCGCGAGAGCGCCGAAAGTTACAGGGCGCTGTTCAACAGTATTACCAGCGCCATGTATATCCTCAACAGGCAGGGTAAGTTTGTGAATGTCAATGACGGAGCAGTACTGATGTACGGTTATGACCGCGACTACTTCATTGGCAAGACCCCTGAGTTCCTGGGGGCCCCGGGAAGAAACGACCTGAAGGAGGTGATGAGAATGATCGCCGTGGCTTTCTCGGGTACCCCGCAGCGATTTGAATTCTGGGGACTCAGGAAGAACGGAGAGCAGTTCCCGAAGGAAGTAAGCCTGTTCAAGACCACATACTTCGGAGAGGAGGCTATCATTGCCATCGGCGTCGACATCACCGAAAGAAAAAGAGTGGCAGAGGAGCTGCGGATACACAGTGAACACCTGCAGAGAATAATCGACCTCGTACCCAGCTATATCTTTGCCAAAGACATTGACGGACGCTTTCTTCTTGCCAATAAGGCGCTTGCAAGCGTCTTCGGGATTGAGCCCTCTGAGACGCAGGGGAAAACAGATGCAGATTACGGTGCCACCCCCGAACAGGTGGAGTGGTACCGCAAGGTTGACATGACAGTCATCGGGAACGGCAAGCCTGTAATGATACCTGAAGAGCAGGTATTGCGTCAGGATGGATCCCTGGGATGGTTCCAGACAGTGAAGATACCCTATATCCATCCCGG
>JALOMM010000021.1 GCA_025455535.1 Bacteroidales bacterium
TTATAGTCAAGGTTTCTTCCTGTCTTATACCGGAGGTTCATTGACGTCTGCCTGTCTCCCACAACCTTTACCGGCCTCTGCACTCTGATGGAACCGTGATCTGTAGTGATTGCAACCCTTGCCCCCTTCGATGACACTGCCCTGAGCAGCTCGAGAAGAGGTGAGTGAATGAACCATGAATGGGTGAGTGAGAGCCACGAGGCCTCGTCACCGGTCATGTCACGGATAACATTTATGTCAGTGCGGGCATGACTGAGCAGGTCCACAAAGTTATATACCAGCACTGTCAGGTCGTTTCCGAGAAGCTGTGTAAGCTTATCATTTATATTCCTTCCTTCTGCCTCGGAAGAGATCTTGTAATAGCCCCACCGGCAGTTGATGCCGTAGCGCTGCATCTGCCTCCCGATAAGCTCCTCCTCGAACATGTTCTTCCCCTCTTCTTCATTGTCATTTATCCAGTATTCAGGTACCGATTCACTTATTGCCGACGGCATCATTCCTGCAAAAAGAGAATTACGTGAATACTGGGTGGCGGTAGGGAGGATACTCATATAAAGCTCATCACTCACGGTACGCATCACAGATCCGAGGTCCATGGCGATTGTCTGCCACTGGTCCAGGCGCATGTTGTCAATGACTATAAGGAAGAGAGGTGAACCCTTCTTTATCAGGGGGAAGATACGTTTTGACATCACTGCAGGCGACATCAGAGGCTTTTCCCCGGAGGCAGCCGAGATCCACCCGGTATAGTTTCTGGATATGTACTTGCCAAAGGCCCTGTTGGCATCTGTCTCCTGCATCTTAAGAAC
Organism: Bacteroidales bacterium; assembly: GCA_025455535.1. Classification (GTDB taxonomy): domain Bacteria; phylum Bacteroidota; class Bacteroidia; order Bacteroidales; family VadinHA17; genus SR-FBR-E99. The sequence goes on from JALOMM010000021.1 coordinate 810, forward strand.
CTCCCTCATGCCGGTATCTGCAGACCTGATCAGTTCACCCTGCCAGAAGACAAGCCTGCGATAGAGATCACACCACTGTTCGAACGTGTCAGCAGAGGATATCATTGCCGCAATTGATCCAAACTCCTCCCTGAAGACCGAGGTGGTCTGGCGCGATACGATATCGTCGGTGTCAAGAATCTTTTTAAGTGTAAGGAGTATCTGTTGCGGTCTTACAGGCTTGATAAGATAATCAGCTATCTGTGAACCTATTGCGGCGTCCATGATCTCCTCCTCCTCACTCTTTGTTATCATCACGACAGGGATGGACGGGCGGATAGCCTTGATGCGTCTCAGAGTTTCAATGCCACTGAGCCCCGGCATGTGCTCATCAAGAAACACGATGTCATAGGGTTTCTCCCTGAGCATCCTCAGGGCATCATTTCCCGAAGGACAGGTATCTGTGTCGAATCCCTTCTCGGTAAGGAAAAGGATATGCGGCCTCAGCACTCCGATCTCATCATCAACCCACAATATTCTTACCTGTCTCATTTTCTCCGTGCAAGGTCATCTTGCCGTTTTGTAAGCATTCTCATAAAAGATCATGTACCTTGAAATGCTCTTGTCCTGTCTGAAACTGTCGAGGTTCACTGCGCTGATCATCAACACCGACAGTGTTGTCCGGGAGGCTTCTCTGATTTCCTCTGCAGGGTTGAACTTATCCATCCAGGCCCGGGCTTCGGCAGCATTTTGAAATATTCCGACGGTTACCAGGATGAACTCTTTTTCTGCGGTGCCCTCGGTGCGGTAGTTTTTGTCGGAGAAGTTATCGATGTTGAAGTTGATGATGTCAAAGATTATCTGGTTAAGGTTTGCCTGGAGGTTACCGGCGATGATCATAACGAAATGTTGCCCTGTGGTGTCAGCCGTATATATCTCCCTGGCGACACGGGTGTCTTCGGCAACCTGTAACTCCGGTATTTCTCTCTTCAGGAACTCAGTTATCTCCGAGGCCCTTATTCCCTCGGGTGTGTCAGGATATCTGGCAATCAGCGAGTCAAGTTTTTCCTTGTAGGCCATTTCACCGCTCAAGGCGCCTGCAATCATTGCGTCAAGGAGCATAAACTTGGGTGTCAGCTCATTATCGGGGTAGAGGGTGATTGCATTCCTGCACAAAACACCTGCTTCGGTGAAGCGTCCTGCAGAGAATGATTCGTATGCTGCTTCGTAATCCTTCTGGATCCTTGAAGCCGTCTCCTGCTGTTTCCTGACATAATCAGGGTCTGACAGTATCAAAGCGTATTCTGAGGCAGGGAAGGCTGAGATCAGTCTCGTCCTGTGCATTTCTGCCCGTGACGGATCGCTATTGCTGAGCAGGCGGTAGAGCTCATATAATGCTTCAGCCGTGGTATTGTCTGATCCGCCGGTAAGTGAGGCTGACACGAATGATTCTGCTGCCGACAGTGTGTCTGCCAGTCGCGACGCCAGTATCTTGCCTTCTGCCAGCAGTGCGTCGGCGCTTTTTTGATAGGAGACAGCCATCAGCGAGTCGGTCAGAGGAAGGTTGGCGAGATAAAACTCTTTGGTTTGTTCCGGAGCTGTCTCTTTCGGGACATTGCCCGGCGTTTCCTCACCGTTCTCTGCTGTTGCTGAAGGCATCACGGCAATACGGGTTTTGTTTGACCTCCTCCAGTTATCTTCAAGTCTTCGTTCGCCCCAGCGCCTCCGGAATTCTGTCCGGCCATAAGTCAGGGCTGTCTGGTTGTAAAAGTACCAGCCTCCCTCAGCTGCAACAGTACCCATATTACGTTGCTCATTCTCATAGTACTGGCCCATGTTGTACCTGTCACTTCCGTCGTCTTGCCGTGCCATTGTCTGCTCCTGCTCATATGTACGTATCAGGCCTGCTATGAACGCATCACGCTCACTTTCGGTCATCTGCGCAACCCGCCGAAGGCTGTCTTCCATGACAACTATGCTGTGAAAACCGGCATATTCACCCAGATCAGAAGCCCGCCGGCTTATGAAATCATAGTCAGGGAACCTGTTGTCAATATTGTATATGGCGCTGTCATAGAAAAAGTAGGCCATCATATATTCAGGTTTCGAATAGAAATGATTGCCGAGGGCAAGATATGAACGGGCTTTCTGGCGGTTATTGTTAGTGCTTGCCCTTACCGACTGAGACCATAGGTCAATGGCCTCATTACTATTTCCACTGCGGTGCTCGAGCTCTCCGAGAGCGTAGTAGATCTGGTCAAGGTAATCCTTGTTCCTCGAATCGCGCAGCATCTTGCGCAATGATTTCTTAAGGTCTTCGTAGTCTTCGTCGGATATGTCAGTCACACCTGCCAGGTTTATTCCTGCGGCGAACTCAAGGTCATAAGGGGGATTCATCCTGAGCACTTCCCGGAAATAGCTCTTTGACAGAGCTTCGTCTCCGCCCGCTGCGCAAGCCTGGGCAAGAAGGTAGGTCAGGCGTACCCTTGTCTGTTTGTCGCCGCTGGTTTCTATTGCACTGGCCAGAGGGCTGACAGCATCGTTGTACCGTTTCTGTCGCAGCGCTATGTCAGCCTGAGTGGAGTACATCATTGACTGCAGCGTGCGTGATGATTCTTCAATGCCGTTGAGACCCTGAAGCAGGCGTGCAGCCTCGGTATAATTACGGTCTTCGGTCTGCAGACGGGCCAGCCAGATATTGGCTTCGCTGATGATATCCTTGTCTGTTGTTATGCTTATTGTGTAAGAAAATGCCGACCGTGCTGCACCGTAGTTTTTCTGGTAGAACTGAGCCTTAGCCAGCAACAGGTAAGCGTCATCGACCCATTCATTATACTCCCTGCGATTGTAGAACTCATCGTTTCGGGAATCTCTTTTTCCGCGCTTTGACTCATCAGGCCTGGCAGTGATGGAATAGAGCGCAATAACCTTGCTGGCTTTCTGTATCGCACGATCCATGTCTGAGGCTGATACCTGTGCTGACTCAGGGGTGGTGTATAGAAAAACAGGAAGCATGGTGTTGTAATCGTCCCTGTGTGACCCTTTTACTTTTGCAACACCTGCCTTGTATGCCTCGTTGCCATTGAAATAGACATTGTACTTTGCGATAAGCGAGTTATAGAAACGGCTTGCACCGGTATTCTTCTCCACGGAGCAACCGGTAATCAGTGCGGTGAGCACCAGGGTCATCGCGACATGATATAATGAGAACCTGAATCTCAAGAATGGCGGTTTATACTATAACTGCTCCTGGCAGTTAAAAGTATTCAAAGGTAAGAAAAAGAGGTTAAAAAGAGTCCGGCCATCTGACCCTTCATGCTGCAGCCTATTTCACCACAACCCTCTTTGTGGGAGCCGTCTCCGCATTCCGTTTTCCGACCTGCCTGACAATCTCTTCAGCCAGGTTCAGGAAGGCAGTGCCTGTCTCGTTATCATTAAGGGCAGCGGGAGTTCCTGCATCCCCTCCGTCGCAGATACTCTCAACGATGGGTATCTGGCCAAGAAGATCCACTCCCGTCTCGGCAGCGAGCCTGCTTCCTCCCTCTTTTCCGAAGATGTAATACCGTCTGCCCGGCAACTCAGGTGCAACAAAGTATGCCATGTTTTCAACCAGCCCCAGCACCGGTACATTAATAGCGTCACTCCTGAACATCGCTATCCCCTTGCGTGCATCGGCAAGTGCAACCTCCTGAGGGGTTGTCACAACCACCGCACCGGTGACGGGCACCTCCTGTACCAGGGTAAGATGAATGTCACTCGTTCCGGGAGGGAGGTCAAAAATCAGATAGTCAAGCTCTCCCCAGTCTCCCTGTGTGATCAGCTGCTTGAGGAAACTGCTGGCCATCGGCCCCCTCCAGATAACGGCTTCGCTCTCCTTCACGAAAAAACCTATCGACAGGATGCTGACACCGTATTTCTTCATCGGGATGATAAGATCTTTGCTGCTCTCCCTTGTTACTTCAGGCCGGTACTCCTCAGCATTGAACATCTTGGGAACCGACGGGCCGAAAATGTCGGCATCGAGAAGACCTGTTGCGTATCCTTTGCGCGCCAGCGCCACGGCCAGGTTGACGGCAACAGTTGACTTGCCCACTCCGCCCTTGCCTGACGAAACGGCAATAATATTCCTTACACCGGGAAGAACTTCCCTCCTGGGGGCCTCAGTCTTTCCCACAACGGTCTTTGGCTTTACATCGATGGAAGAGATAACAGTATCAGACCCGAGTGCATCCTTTAATGCCTTCACGCAGTTGCTCCTGATTGATGACAGAAAAGGGTCATTCGATCTCTCCGGTGTGAGCAGGATAGTTATGCCGTCAGCCTTTACGGTAATATCGCCCACTATTCCAAGAGTGACAATATCTGAACCCTTTTCCGGGTGGTTTACATGCCTGAGTGCGGAGATGACATCTTCCCTGGTAATATTGGTCATGTTTTTATCTGTTTTGGTTATGATTCGATTCTGGTTCCGGTATTATACTTGTTAACGAAATGTTGTGGTTAAAGTTCAGTCATCGGGTCCCAGAATTTCTCTGTAAAATCCATTACCCGGTCATCCACAACGGTGAATCCCTCGTTTTCAAGTAATTGCTGCATGGTTGTTGAGTTGCCGAAGTGATGCTTTCCTGTCAGCATTCCGTTCCTGTTCACAACGCGGTGAGCGGGTATAAAGTCAGGATTGAAGTGAGAGGAGTTCAGTGCCCACCCCACCATTCTGGCTGAGCCGGCCGTGCCAAGATACCTGGCTATGGCGCCATAGGATGTGATACGGCCGAAAGGTACCAGGCGGGTCACGTCATAAACCTTGCTGAAGAAGCCCTCATTCCGACTCTCACGGATTGATGATCTCTTTGTCATCTGGCAGTCTGAATGCTAAATATGTAATGGGAATACCCTGTTCAAGGAATTTCTCTTCATAGAAGGTTCTGATAGACAGCAGCGGGTCACCGGGGAGTTGGCTGTAAAGGTCAGTCGATGAGCTTATTATCTCAAGGCTGTTGGCATTGACGACGGAAAGGGCATAGTCAAAGAGCTCCCTGTTGTCGGTTTTAAGATGGATGATGCCTTTGTCTTTCAGGATTCTTCTGTAGATATTGAGGAAGACAGGGCCGGGGAGCCTCTTTTTCTCGCGTTTCCTCTTTGGCTGGGGGTCAGGGAAGGTGATCCATATCTCATCAATCTCACCGGGAGCAAAAAACGATTCAATAAACTCGATTCTCGTTCGGAGAAAGGCAGCATTGGGGATGTTCCTGTGATATGACTCCCGTGCCCCTTTCCAAAGGCGTGCACCCTTTATGTCAATGCCGATAAAATTCTTTTCAGGAAATTTCTCTGCGAGCCCGACTGTATATTCACCCTTGCCGCAGCCCAGCTCAACGATTATGGGTCTGTCATTGCCGAACCACCCCCTGTGCCAGTTGCCCTTAAGGTCGTGATTGTTCTTGAAAACCTCGTTGAATGAAGGTTCCAGTACATTATTGAAACCCTTCATCTCTGTCCACCGTGCCAGCTTATTCTTACCCAAAATAATGCGGTTTAGGAGGCTAATTTCTCCGTGATATCCTCATTCCCATGTCACGGACTCCCCGGAGGAGGGTATCTCGCATGCCATGGATAATCTGGAAATGATACTCACCGTTTTCGGGGAACCAGACATTGGATTTATAGGGGATTGTTACTTCGCGGATGTCTCCGGCGCCACGACCGAGCCAGTTGCCTTTTTCATCGGTCAGTATTCCCTGGACAGTGTCGGTTACAGCAGTACCTGAAGGGAAGACAGTCACGACGAAGAGATACAGATTGCGATAGGGATAGGCAGTTGTTGTCCTTACCGAGAGATTGATATCATAAATGCCGGCTGTATCATCAATGACGCAGGCAAATTTCCCCGGGTCATACATGCTCCAGACCTCGTCTTCCATCCTGACATTGTCAGCATAATATGTGTCCCTGAGGCATGACATTGCCAGGAGCATCAGCAGTGTGGCTGCAATTATTATATTACGTTTTCTTTCTCTCATTTCTCCTTTGAAACGGTCTTTTATTACCCTTTCCCTGTCGCTGGCTGCTTGTCGATTCAAATCTTTCGAGTCCGCTGTTCTGCAGCAGAAGATCATTGCCTCTCTCGAGTGCATGACTATCAGGTGAAACAACAAGCTTGTCAGGCTTGATACCCTTTCTGTTAAGCTGTATTATCTCACGAACTCTTGCAACGGGCACTGCTGTGAGGTTAACGGCCATTCGCTGGTCGGTTGAATACCAGTATATGCCTGCATGCACCTCCATTTTGGTGAAGAATGCTGTTCCTCCCGCCAGCTCAAGAGGTATCTCCTTTGACGGGAATTCTCTCTGTGCGTCGATATAACAGTCAAGTTCATAGTTAAGGCAGCATTTCAGTTTTCCGCACTGACCGGCCAGTTTCTGAGGGTTAAGGGACAGGTCCTGGTATCGTGCATGGGTTGTTGTCACCGAGATGAAGTTTGTGATGTGCGTCGAGCAGCACAGTTCACGTCCGCAGGTACCTATGCCGCCTATCCTGCCGGCCTCCTGCCGTGCCCCTATCTGTCTCATCTCAATGCGTATGTGGAATTCTTCTGCCAGGACCTTGATCAGCTGGCGGAAGTCGACTCTCTCATCGGCGAGGTAGTAGAAGATTGCCTTTGTCTTGTCGCCCTGGTACTCCACATCACCTATCTTCATTTCAAGGCCAAGGTTTTCTGCTATCTTCCTTGAGCGCAGCATGGTGTGCACCTCCTGTTTCCTGGCCTCCTCCCACTTCTGAATATCAACAGGCCGGGCTTTCCTGTAGACCTTTTTCATCTCATCGGTGACAGGCTTCACCTTCATTTTTTTCAGCTGCTCGTAAACAAGATATCCGGTCATGGAGACGCGTCCGATATCATGACCCGGCGATGCTTCAACGGCAACAATGTCACCGACCTCAAGCTTCAGCTCGTTAATGTTACGGTAAAATCCTTTACGGGTATTCTTAAAACGTACTTCTATGACCCCATCAAAACGCTTGTCGCACGGCAATCCGTCAAGCCAGTTGAATTCATCGAGCTTGTTCTCTCCTGTCTGGTATTTTGTTTCAGGCGGCAGCGGTTCTTCACCGCCATGGACCTGTATATCTTCATTCATCATAACATCAATTTATGGTGCAACCTGTTACGGTTGAATCGCTGAATAGAAAGTGCCAACCCGAGGGTGGATGCAAATTTAGCAAAAAATGAGCTATTTTCAACGGAGAGAGATCACTTACCTTATTAACCTCATTGTTCTGAGGGCAAGGTCGAGGAAGATCATTTTAGTGTTACCGTTGCTTTCTACATGAGCATATGCAAGATTAAACTCACGGTCCAGGGCATGAATGTTATTCTCATTGATGAAGGGATGGAATCTGCCGGAGAAATCCTCTTCAGCCCGGGTGAGATACACAAGTTTGTGTTCCTTGCCGCCGAAGTTCATGATGAAATTCTCACGCACAAGGCGAAGGGCATAAGTGAGGAAGCTTTTCTGCCTCTCTCTTCCCAGTGCTGCGGTTTCTTCTGACCACGCTATGACAGACTGTATGTCACGGGCATACGCGGTACGCATCAGCCTGGTGAACCGTTCAAGGTGAACGGCGGTATTATCATCTTCCCGGGCCAGCTCGGTCGCCCTCACCATGTTTCCGTTGGCTATGCCCGCAATCTCATCTGCCCTGGACTGGCCCATGCCAAACTCCCGTACCAGGTATATGCTCATATCCTCTGCGGCTATCGCAGGTATCCTTATATGCTGGCATCTTGAGGTAATGGTCGGCAGCAGTCTGTCATCCTCCTCCGAGACCAGGATAAAGACTGTCTTGGCGGGAGGTTCCTCAATCAGCTTCAGAAGCTTGTTGGCTGTCTCGGGATTCATCTTTTCCGGAAGCCAGATGATCATGATCTTGTAGTCAGACTCGAATGACTTCAGGCTGAGTTTTCTGATTATTTCAGAGGCTTCGGCGACAGGAATGAGGGCCTGCTCATTCGCCACCTCCATTGCTTCAGTCCATTTGCTGAGTGAGAAGTAGGGAGACTTACGCACCATCTCGCGCCACTGTGAAATATATGTATCACTCACCGGCTCTGTCGCCGACTTCTTTTTAATTACCGGGAAGACAAAATGAAGGTCAGGATGAATGAGTTTGTCATATTTTGAACATGAGGGACAGACGCCGCAGGCATCATCAGCTGTGCGGTTCTCACAGCTAATGTAACGGGCAAAGGCCAGGGCGAGTGCAAACTTGCCGCTCCCTTCCGGGCCGTAGAAGAGAAGAGCGTGACTGACACGGTTTTCAGCCACTGCACTTCTCAGCCTGTCTATGACGGCACTTTGTCCGGGTATCTGTGAAAAATTCATTCAGCTTTCCTGTGGAGGGAAAGCAAAAATACAAAAATTCAGTGAATGAAGGGTTCTGATCAGAGAGCTGCTATGGCCTTGTCATAATCAGGTTCATTAGCTATGTCAGAAACCAGCTCAGTGTATTTCACGACCCCCTTTTCATCTGTCACCACCACGCTCCGTGCGTATAACCCTGCGAAAATACCGTCCAGCACGTCAACCCCGTAAGCTTTTCCGAAATCGGTGTCACGGAATCCGGAAAGGGTAATTACATTTTTAATTCCCTCGGTGGTGCAGAAGCTGTTGTGTGCGAAAGGAAGATCCTTTGATATTGCCAGGACTACAGTGTTTTCCCTGTCGGCAGCCAGCTGGTTGAACTTGCGTAAAGCTGTGGCGCATACTGATGTGCCAAGGCTGGGAAAGATGTTGAGAAGCAGCTTCTTGCCTTTCAGTTCATCAAGCGATAACTGGGTCAGGTCTGACTTGACAAGAGTGAAACCGGGAGCCTTGCTGCCGACTGACGGAAGATTGCCTGAAGTATTAACCGGATTGCCTTTAAGTGTGATTTTTGCCATGATCTTTTTATTTAAAATTAAGTTTTTCTTTTTGAATCAACAAACATAAGCCTTTAAGGTTTTCCAAATTGTGTAACTTTGTCTCCCGGTTAAAGAAAAATATAAAAGGATAAGACTATGAAAATGATTGAAAGCTTCAGTTTTAAAGGTATCAGGACAATTGTGAGGGTTGATTTCAATGTTCCTCTGGACAAGAAAACCCGTGAGGTCACCGATGATACGCGCATACGGGGAGCTGTCAAAACCATACAGAAGATAATATCAGACGGAGGCTCGGCGATTCTTATGTCTCATCTCGGCCGTCCTGAAGGGGTGCAGGAGAAGTATTCACTGAAGCCTGTGCTGCCGGTGCTCGAGAAGCTGCTGGGCATGAAGGTTCTTTTTGCTCCCGATGCGCTCAGCGATGAGACTGCTGTCATGGCTGCTGCACTTAAGCCAGGCGAGGTGATGATGCTTGAGAATGTAAGGTTCTATCCCGAGGAGGAGGGGAAGCCCATTTTGCCGGAGACTGCCACTGATGACGAAAAAAAGGCGGCAAAGGCTGCACTTAAGGTGAAGCAGAAGGAGATGGCAAAGAGACTCTCGACATATGCCGATGTTTATGTAAATGACGCCTTCGGAACGGCACACAGGGCTCATGCCACCACCGCGGTTATGGCTGACTATTTCCCGGAGGACAAAAGGATGTTCGGCTTCCTCATCAACAGCGAACTGGCTGCGATGGACAAGGTGCTGAAGAGCGCACAGAAGCCCTTTACTGCCGTGATGGGAGGGGCGAAGGTCTCTGACAAGATACTTATTATTGAGAACCTCCTTGACCGCGTTGACAACCTCATAATTGGCGGCGGGATGACATATACCTTTATCAAGGCCATGGGAGGTAAAATTGGCAATTCACTGTGCGAATCCGATAAGCTTGATATTGCAAAAGCCGTGATCGAGAAGGCAAAGGCCAAGGGGGTGAATCTTATCTTCCCGGTTGACGGTGTCAATGCTGATAAGTTTGAGGCAGAGGCAAATACTTATATCTCAGCCATTGATGATGTCAGGGATGGGTGGATGGGTCTTGACATCGCCGAAAAGAGCATCGCCATGTTTGAGGAGGTGATAATGAAGTCGAGGACCATCCTCTGGAACGGTCCCATGGGGGTCTTCGAGATGGAGAAATTTGCTGCAGGCACAACCGCCATAGCGAAGGCTGTTGCCAGGGCAACGGAGAAAGGTGCGTTTTCACTCATCGGCGGCGGCGATTCTGTTGCTGCCGTTAACAAGAACGGACTGGCCGGCAAGGTGAGCTATGTATCAACCGGCGGAGGCGCCATGCTCGAATATATGGAAGGGAAGAAACTGCCCGGAATAACTGCGATAAGAGGAGAATAATGAAAATAAAAACTGCATACTTCTTCTGCATACTTCTACTTTTCTCAGGCTGCAAAGACGATGAGGTGCCACTGTCAGGCACAGTCACCATTGATAACGAGATCTACGGCACCACCGTTTATTATGCATACGGTTTTACATTCAGCAAGGCAGCAAAGGTATCAAGCCTCGATACCCCGGGTCCTGATATTACTGTCCAGGCCGGGGTTGTGACGGGAGGGGTTGTGATAGAACCGTTCCTCTCGGCAAATACTTTCAAACCGTCATTCGGACTGATAGGGGAGTATCCATCGGCAAGTGAGGCACAGGCGGCTTTCAATGCACTGACAGATGCCGGCAACCCCGTGTGGATCGATCTTGCCGCACCGTTGAAGAATAACCAGGTGTGGGTGGTGAGGACCGGTGAAGAAAAATACGCCAAGATCCGCACAATTGAGGTTGTTCTTGATGATGTTGAATTGCCCCCCTTTGCTTCCTGCAAATTTCAATGGGTCTTTCAGCCTGACGGGTCAAAGACCTTTCCGCAGTAGCGATGAACCTGCCGTTGCCGTACGGGATCTTTTCAGTTACATCCGCTGCCGAATTTGAGGCAAGAGCACTGGAGATATTTCGGTTTCAGGCAAGGGAGTGCCCAGTTTATAGTGAATACATCAGGTTACTTGGCTTTGACCCTGAGGCAATCAGGACTGTTACTGAGATCCCTTTCATGCCTGTCACATTTTTCAGGGATCACCTTATCATATCCGGAGAGGGTAAGGCTGAGAAGATTTTTTCAAGCAGCGGAACGACAGGCGTC
>JALOMM010000194.1 GCA_025455535.1 Bacteroidales bacterium
ATGGCCATTCACAGCGGCATGACCCGCGAGGAGGTGGAGATAGCTCTTGACAACTGCCTGTACGGTGATTACAGGCTCCTTTACGTCAGCCCGGAACGGCTGCAGACCCCTGTCTTCAGGTCACGCGTGGCACGCTTTAATTTCACATTTGTCGCCGTAGATGAGGCACATTGCATATCGCAGTGGGGTTATGACTTCAGACCCTCATACCTCTCTATAGCTGATATCCGTGACATGATTAGCCCCGAGGTTCCTTTCCTGGCCCTTACGGCAACAGCCACCCCCGAGGTGGTGAAGGATATAACAGCACGGCTGAAGTTGCGCAATGCACTGATCCTGCAGTCAAGTTTCAAAAGGACAAACATAACCTATGTTGTCAGGGAGGTGGAAGACAAGGGTGCCTATCTTACCAGAAGCCTGACCAGGGAGCCCGGATGCGGTATAGTATACGTCAGCAGCAGGAAAAGATCGAAGGAGGTGGCTGAGATGCTTCTTTCAAAAGGGATCAGCGCAGATTTTTATCATGCCGGCCTGCCGCAGGAGATGAGAGACAGAAAGCAGCATGCCTGGACTGCCGGAGAATCAAGGGTAATAGTTGCAACAAATGCCTTCGGGATGGGGATAGACAAGGCAGATGTGCGATTTGTAATACACTGGGACTCTCCTGATTCTGTGGAGGCTTATTACCAGGAGTCAGGCAGGGCAGGACGCGATGGTAAGCCGGCATTTGCCGTACTGCTATGGTCAGAAGATGAAAAGAGACGCCTTGCAGACTCGGTGCGGATCAAGTTTCCTCCTGTCGAACGAATCAAGGATGTATATGAGGCTATAGGCAACTATTACCAGTTGCCTGTCGGCTCCGGGAAGAACAGTGTCCATGACTTTGACCTGTGGAAGTTCGTGACAGCCTTCAGGTTCTCTGTTACAGAGACATATAACAGCCTTGTCTTCCTCCAGAAGGAGGGATATCTTGAGTTCACCGATGAGATAAATAACCCTTCACGTGTACACTTCGTGGTGAGCCGTGACGACCTGTACAAATTCCAGGTAGCCAATGAGGAGTATGACAGGTTCATTAAGCTTATTCTGCGGACTTACAGCGGCATGTTCTCTGATTTTGTGCCAATAAATGAAGAGTCGCTGGCTAACAGATCCGGGCTGACACGCGAGGCCATTTACCAGTATCTGCTGAGGCTTACATCACAGGGGATAATACACTTTATCCCGGGAAAGAAGAGCCCGCTGGTGATCTTTACCGAAGAGAGGCTCGATCGCAGTCACCTTACCATCTCTCCCGATGTGTATCTGCGCGTGAAGGAAAACTATATAAGCAGGGTGGAGAAAATAACCGAATACGCTGAGAACAAAACCCGTTGCCGCTCAGCCTTCCTGACCCATTACTTCGGTGAGGAGAACGGTCGCTGCGGTCTGTGTGACACCTGCATGGAGAGAAATGAACTGGAATTGAGCAAGTATGAATTTGACCTTATAATAGACAAGATAAAGGATCTGCTCCTTATTAATCCGCTGAGAGCAGAGCAGCTTGCTGCTTCAATGGAGTTCCCTGCCGAAAAAAGCGCCAGGGTGATCAGATGGCTGCTCGATCATGAGAAGCTCCATTACGATGAAGAGCACAAACTGTCGTGGAAACACTCCTGATCCTCCTTTTTTGAACACCTTGGCTTTATTGTTGTTGAAATAGGTAATTTTGTCGATTATTTAAAGCCAATGGAACAAGAGGAGAAGATCATCTATTCACGCCAGGTAGTTGAGTTTGTTGCGTCTGCCAACGAATACTGCAAATACCTGGAGGGAATCAAGGAAATAAACGGCATTGAGATACTCAAGGTTATGCAGCGACTGCTTCCCTTCATTTACCTCAGGGCGTCGCTGCTGCCAATGCTTGAGCCATTGATGGAGGAGGGAAACGAAAAGACAGTGACCGAGTTCGACTGGACAAGAATGCATGATATGCTCCTTGCCAAAACAGGGAATAATGACCCTTACCCGGTCATAGTGGATATGGGTGACCCGGCAGACGGACTTTATACCGGCAGCATAGCCGAAAACCTGACAGATATATACCAGGACCTTAAGGACTTTGTTGTGAATTACAAGACAGGCACAGATGAAGTAATGAATGATGCAGTTTGGGAAGTGCTGATGAATTTTGAGGAGTTCTGGGGCAAGAAACTGCTTAATGTACTCAATGCTATTCACACCGTTCTATATTCAGAGAGCGATGAGAATGAGACAAATGAACCAGTAGTTGATGACAAGGCAGTATAACGAGAGCGTATCTGACGAAGAATTAAAGAGCCTTCCTGTATCACAGTTTGAAGGGAGAGTCACCCTTGTGGATACTATTAAGAAGTTCCATAAGGTAATGCCTCAGCTGAACAAACCAGGGGTATTGGGATTTGATACTGAGACCAGGCCCTCATTCAGGAAGGGGGAGAGACACAAGGTATCACTGCTTCAATTCGCAGATGACCGCAATGCCTGGCTCTTCAGGCTTAACATTATCGGGTTGCCCGAAGAACTGGCATCAATGCTTTCAGACCCTGACATCATCAAGGTTGGAGTGGCAATACATGATGATATCAAGGCGCTGCGAAATCTAAGACCCTTTGAACCCGGTGGCTTTATCGACCTGCAGACGGTGGTTGCTGCGCACGGCATCAAACAGCTTGGGCTGAAGAAGCTGTCGGCACTCGTACTTGGCTTTTCCATCTCAAAATCACAGCAGGTTTCAAACTGGGAGGCCCCTGCACTTACAGAGTCACAAATGACCTACGCTGCCACTGACGCATGGGTCTGCCGGCGTATATATTTCACTATCAACGGAAAAGAATTTTTTCAATAGACTTTTGACTTTTAACTTTTGACTTTTAACTTTATACTTAACCATGACAATAGCCCGGGTTTCATTGAAGAAAGGCAAAGACCAGTCAGTAAGGCGTTACCATCCATGGATATTCTCCGGTGCTATATCAGAAACAACAGGCTCACCGGCTGAGGGCGATGTGGTTGAGGTATCCGCTTCTGACGGTACCTACCTGGCAACAGGGCACTGGGCTCCGGGGTCAATAGCCGTCCGCATCTTTTCATTCAGCAGGTGTAAGCCCGAAAGGGAATTCTTCAGGAAGAAGCTCTCTGATGCCTATGCCTTCAGGCTGAACGCAGGCATTGCCGGCAGAGGCGACACCAACGTGTGGCGATTGATACATGGTGAGGGAGACGGTCTGCCGGGTCTGATAGTTGACATATACGGCAGTGTAGCTGTGCTTCAGGCCCATACAGCAGGTTTCTGGCATATACGCGCTATGATTGCAGAACTGATAATTGAAATACTGCAGGGCTCTGTGACATCTGTCTTTGACAAGAGCGAAGCGACCCTCCCTTACATGGCGAAGCTCGGAGCTGTTAACAGATACCTGGCCGGTGAGGATGCCGGCCCCGGTGCCATCGTCACTGAGAACGGCATGAAATTCAGCGTAAACTGGCAGACCGGACAGAAGACAGGTTTCTTCATAGACCAGCGCGACAGCCGCAGCCTGCTCACAAGATACAGCAAGGGACGCAGGGTACTGAATATGTTTGGCTACTCCGGCGGTTTTTCGGTATATGCCATGCAGAATGCCGATGCCGTCCATACCGTTGACAGCTCTGCCGCAGCAATAGCCCTGGCTGATGAGAATGTAAAAATGAATTACGGTGATGATGCACGGCACCGGAGCTTTTCGACTGACGCATTCACCTACCTGGCTGAGATGAACCGCGATTATGATCTTATGGTGCTTGACCCCCCGGCTTTTGCAAAGCATCACAATGCGCTCGACAAAGCTCTCCAGGGCTACAGAAGACTGAATGCAATAGCAATTGAAAAGATAAAACCCGGAGGAATAATCTTTACCTTCTCTTGTTCACAGGTGGTAAGCCGT
>JALOMM010000195.1 GCA_025455535.1 Bacteroidales bacterium
AGAGGAACCGGTATCTTGGCCTTACAGGTGCCAACACCCATCCCGGGGCCCACCCCACCCGTTTCGCTTCGATTAATGAAATACGATATTGCGTTTTATCCGTGTTCGGGTTCGCCCCTTTCGTGAGAAATATCTTTATCGTGACCGACGGACAGGATCCGGACCTGTATGATGATATTAAAACCTGGTTCCCCGAAAGGGAGGGTTCATTAAGAATTGTTGATCACACAGAAATCTTTGAGGGCTTCGAAGGCTGCCTTCCGACATTCAACAGCATCTCTATCGGTAATATGATCTGGCGGATAAAGGGTCTCTCCGATAACTTCGTATATTTCAATGATGACACATTTCTGATAAGAAGCGTAAAGCCACAAGACTTCTTCATTGAAAACAGGCCTGTCTTACGCGGAAGATGGGTCCATGCGCCCCTTTACAGGATCTGGTGGAACTCTCTCAGGATATCTTTTAACAAATATTTTAAAAACAATTCCGGCTTTCAGCCAAAAGCCTCATTCCATCTTGGCCAGTGGAATTCCGCATCACTTCTTGGCCTTAAGTGGAGGTATTTTACCAACAGTCACACCCCGCATACAGTTGGCAGGAAAACGATCGAGGATTTCGTCACACGGAATAAGGCGCTGATTGAGAAAAACATATCTCACAGGTTCCGCCATTACTCACAGTTCACTTTTATTTCGCTCTCGAACCACCTGCAGCTCCTGCAGGGCAACAGGCTGATGGCCAGTCCCGACCTGGTATATATGCAACCCTTCGGCCGTCAGAAGGACTATATAGACAGGAAGATCAGACTTTGCGAAAAGGATGACCGCCTCAAGTTCATGTGCGTCCAAAGCCTTGAGATGTGCGGAGCAGAGGAGCAGGAGAAACTTCTCGGATGGATGAGAAAGAGACTGAAAATTGAGAGTGAATAATTATTGAGTAATTGCCTGATTATTAAGTTATTTGAGGTTCCAGACGAATTCTCCGTTTTCTACACGCCATTGATTATCAAAAAACCCGGTACAGACAACAGCCTCATACCCTCTCTTCCCGGCATCCGACTTCACGACCGTAAGGTCAGGAAAAGCGCTTCCTGAATTGAAATACTGGTTTCCGTAGCCTCCCTTCATCCCTCTGAGACCTGTGCCGCCGACCACTCCCACTGATGCAATGTCACTGCCTGTACGGGGCCAGATGAAGAAAACAGCTATGTCATCACCCTCCATGCGCCTCTCTCCCACCTTAATATAGCCTGAGGCAACCTCCACGGGGCAGCCCTCGAGCACCTTGCTCCACGCACTGTTATTATCGGAATTGCCGTAAAGTATTATATTACGGTCAGCATATCTCTCCGGCGAGAACCTGGTGTCAGCAATGAGCTCGACAGTGCCGTTGCCGCGATAGCCGAAAGTAGATGCATCAAGCCTGGCCCTGGAATAGATCCATGCATCCTCCTGCGGTGAACCGCCCGTACCATAAACGAACACCATCCTGTTACGGAAGGCATCCTTGAAGGTGCCGTTACGAAGAGGGTTTTTCTCTGAAGGCGGGGGAGCTTCGCCCTTGTCCCATTTGTTCTGCGACCTCTCAAGCCATAATTTACCCTCTCCCGGCATTTCCGTGATCTTTAAAACAGAAGTGGTGTCAACGATCACTTCGAAGGGTATCTCTGTTGCCATCGCCCGCAGGTCCAGGCAAAGCAGCCTTATATTTTCTGTTGTGACATTGACGCTGTTCCTCACAGTGTCAATCCTTACTGATACGCTGCTTTTCAGCAATGGCCTCTCCTGCTGTATAACCGTCAGATAATGTGACGTGGCCGATACACCGGGGTTTGCAGTATGAAATTCAAGGTTTACAACATCTTTATCCTCCGGGATTTGGTGTAACCTGAAGAAGTCAAATATCGGCGGCCAGTCAAGCGCTTCATCACTCCACCAGTGAGTCCCTCCGGGATATTCCTTATAGGCAAAGTCGGGGTGGAAAGTACCGAGCAGGGCTCTCATATCACGTGCCTGCTCTACTGAGACAGTTTCATCGGCATCACCGTGGAAGACATAGACTCCGTGATGTATGTAGTTGCGTGCCAGGGTTTTTGTTCTGGTTGGATTACCCGCACGCAGCATCATCTCTGCGGCAGGATTTATGGCAGCGGCAGCCGGTCTGGATGTATATCCGAGAAGGTCTGCATAGCCCGCACACGGTGCTATGGCAGCAAACATGGAGGGATAGGTTGCTCCCAGATACCATGTACCATGTCCTCCCATTGAGTGACCTGAGAGATAGATTCTGGAAGGATCGGGCCTAAAGAGCTTCTTACCTTCCTCCAGGACCTCGAGGGCGTCAAGACGACCCCAGTCCTCCCATGCAAAACCGTATGGCCTCCTGTTGGTGGCAGCAACAACATCGCCCCAGCTCTTTGGCTTATATGCCCTCGCCTGGTTGCGGGCCTCAACGCCGGCACCGTGAACCGAGAGAAAGAGACCCTCTCCCGGATCGTCTGTTCCGCCCGGCGTAACACTGAAATACTGAACGCTGCCGTCAACAGCGCTGATGAATGTGCGGTCATGAACCTCCCTGAAATGCTTATGCCTTAGTGTAACTGGAATACGACTCACTTCACGGCCGGCAGGATCGTAAAGAACAACGTCTGCCTTTGACTGGCTGCCGGAGACATCTCCCTGGGCAGGAATGCTGAAGGGTAGCTTGACGGTGTTTTCCCTTGAAAGGACAGGCAGCGGGGTTGTTTCTGTGTTTCCGTTCAGGGTGCACCGAATCGTGTAACCAGCAACATCCTTTGCCGTTGCATTGACTAACTGCACTCCGCCGTAACGGATCATTCCGGGCTCTTCATAGACAATGTCGGGAAGGGTCAGATCCTTTCCCGTAAGCATAATATCTGAGGAGGGAGCGACAAGCATCACCTTTATCCTTTGAAATCGTCCTCCGGTAAGCCAGAGTGTGTTTTTACCCTTGTTTATTGTCACCGGCCGGAGTGAATAACCAAAGTCATAATGATCTCCCTCCAGCGGTATTCCGTTGACAACACTGAGAGTGTTCCCTGACACCTCAAGAAGCATAATGCGGCGTGACGGTGAATCATATTCCAGGTAAAGGCCTCCCCTGAGAGAGCCGTTGCTGAAATAGCCGTCCTCGCCGGGGCTGATTTTTTCCCACTTCATCTCGCTTCCCTGCGAAGAGGTATAAGCTGTGGCGCCGGCTTCAGGCGCCGGAAGTGAACCCATAATTACAGACCATGTCACCGGATCTGTGCTTATGGAGGATCTGTCTAGGCCTCCCGGACCTGAAAGCATCAGCCCTTCACTGAACCTGACAGTGTCCTGTGCCTGAACAGTGCCGGCCAAATGCAGCATAATGCCGGCGATAATAAACCTGGCTATTCCCCGTATCATGGCTTTATTTATTTTCTCTGAAGCGAATACAGATACTCTATCTCTCCTGCCCACAGAGCCTCGTCCGGGGTCTCGAGTATGAGAGGCATATCATCAAAGCGAGGATCGTTCATGATAAGGCTGAACACCTCATCGCCAATCTCCCCCTTATGCAGGCTGTCGTGCCTGTCGACCCGGGTGCCGAAGGCTTTCTTTGATTCATTCAGATGCATCCCTTTCAGGAATGAGAATCCAACAACACGGTCAAACTCGGCAAATACCCTGGTGAATCCTTCTGCGGTAGAGAGATCATATCCGGAGGTAAAAGCGTGGCAGGTGTCAATGCACACCCCTACCCTTCTCTTGTCAGTGACCCTGTCGATAATATATTTCAGGTGCTCAAACCTGTACCCAAGGTTGGTCCCCTGGCCTGCTGTATTCTCTATGACGGCGATTACCCCTTTCGTTTCTGAAAGAGCAATATTGACAGATTCGGCAATAAGGTCAAGGCTCTCTTCCTCAGATATCTT
>JALOMM010000196.1 GCA_025455535.1 Bacteroidales bacterium
ACAGCGATGTCATCATCTATTCGGCTAACTGGCCGGAGGTCCGGAACAATGTCTGGAAGTCGCTGCTTGTTGCAAGGGCAATAGAGAATCAAAGCTATGTTATCGGGGTGAACAGGGTTGGCACCAACCCTGACGGAACATCCTATTCGGGTGACTCGCTCATCGTCGGTCCGCGAGGAGAGATTATGGCCTCCGGCGAACCGGGCAGGGAGCTTGTGCTGTACGCTGACCTGTCGAGGGTGGCACTTGACAAGTTCAGGTCAGACATGCCTGTCTGGCGCGACGCCGACAACTTCACCATCAATCTGTAAACCCACCTGTAAATTTGCGATTTGCGATTTGCGATTTGCGATTTGCGAATTTGACTTTCGCCTTTCGCCTTTCAACTTTTGACTTTAGTCTTCAGCGCCTCAAAAAGTATCTCTGCCGGATGTTTCGTGCTCCGCCCCGTTCCGTCATGGATATGATGCCTGCAACTGGTTCCAGGGGCCGACAAGAGTGTCTTCTCCGATGCGGACCTCACCTCTGGGAAGAGAACCAGTTCCCCTATTTTCACGGAGAGGTCATAATGCTCTTTTTCATACCCGAAGGCACCAGCCATGCCGCAGCAGCCCGAGGCAATCTCTCTCACCGAGTAGCCGGAAGGGATTCCCAGCGCCTCGGTCACGGAGGCGGAGGTTGCGATGGACTTCTGCTGACAGTGGACGTGAACGAGCACCTCTGAACGTCTGTCAGTGAACATATCGGCAGTGATGTTTCCCTTCCGGTACTCCCTGACAATAAACTCCTCAAACAGCAGAGCGTTCTTCGCAATACTCCGGGCTTTTTCACGGTATGCTTCCCCCGCCAGATCAGGATACTCATCCCTGAATCCGAGTATCGCCGATGGTTCCAGTCCGACAAGCGGAGTCTCCTCACTTACCAGGGGAGAAAAGATCTCAATGTTTCTGTTGATATGTTTTTTGGCTTTCCGCAGGAACCCTTTTGAAATATGGGTCCTCGCGCTCGGACTGTGCCTGACAGTCAGCACCCTGTAACCAAGTGACGTAAGCAGCCTGACAGCGGCGATACCGACACCAGTGTCATTATGGTCTGTGAACTCGTCTATGAAGAGCCAGAGCTGACCGATCGGCTTTGCAGGGTTGCAGTCTTTCAGGTTGCGGCTAAGCCACCGCCTGAGGGTCACAGGGGCCAGTCGGGGTATGCTCCTGGCTGTAGCAAATCCTGTTAATCTCTTAATCATCAGCGAGGTAATCCTGTTTGATGCAAAGAAGTTGAATATCCCGGGTATTGGTGAGAAGAGGCTGTTGATGCGAGGCAGGGAAGCAATAAGCTGAGTCCTCAGTGATGGCCGGTGAAGGTCATTATAATGCTGCAGAAACTCCGACTTCATCTTGGCGATGTCGACACCTGACGGACACTCGCTGCGGCATCCCTTGCATGCGAGACAGAGGTCAAGGATGTCATATATCTCCCTGCTGTCCCACGGATCTTCATTGCCTGCATAAAACATCTCCCTGAATATATTTGCCCTGGCTCTTGTAGTAAGGCGCTCATCGCCTGTTGCCATATAACTGGGGCACATTGTCCCGCCTATCAGGCTGCTCTTGCGGCAGTCACCGGAGCCGTTGCATTTCTCCGCAGCCCTTACAATGCCCCCCTCAGCCGAGAAGTCATACCATGTCCGGGGTACGGGGGTAGGCTGCCCTGCGACATATCTCAGGGAGGTGTCCATCGGCGGGGTGTTGACAATCTTGCCGGGATTGAGGATGTTGCCGGGATCAAATGCCCGCTTCAGATCTTTGTTTAACTGATAGTTGTGTTCTCCCAATATAAGAGGGATGAACTCACCTCTCAGTCGCCCGTCACCGTGTTCACCGCTCATGGAGCCCTTGTAGCGCTTGACAATGAATGCGGTTTTTTCACCTATAATTCGCAGGAGCTTTGCATCATCCGGGTCCTTCAGGTTGATGATCGGCCTGATATGCAACTCTCCTGAGCCGATATGTGCATGATAAACCGATTCCTTGCCGTACGAGGCAAGCATCTCCTCCACATCCGTGACAAAGTCGCCCAGGCGGTCAACAGCTACGGCACAGTCTTCGATGAGTGTAATTGGCCTGGCATCGCCGGGCATATTGGACAACAGTCCGAGGCCTGCCTTCCGGAGATCCCATACCCGCTTCATCTCACTGCCCCACACCACCGGGAAGGCATATCCCAGTCCGGCTGCCCTCAGATCACGCTCCAGGGCAGCGGCAGATGACTTTATCTCTTCAGGTTCACTAGCGCACAGCTCCACAAAGAGAAGGGCCCCCGGTTCACCCTCGATAAAAAACCTGTTTCCTCTCTGGCTCTCTGCTCCTTCAGCAAGGGAGAGTATCTTGTGGTCCATCATCTCAACTGCCCATGGCATATGCGTGAGGGCAATGAGGTTGGCGGTGAAGGCATCGTTGCGGTCTCTCAGATGCACGCATACCAGTGCCTTCACTGGGGGAGGGAGAGGCACCAGCGCCAGTCTGGCCTCGGTGACCAGAGCCAGTGTCCCTTCAGACCCTGCAATGATCCTTGCGAGGTTGAGAGGCCTGCCGCATCCCGGCGTAAAGGGCTCGCTGTCAAGCAGATCGTCAAGAGCATAACCCGTATTACGCCTGGGGACACGCTTCTCCGGATATTCGTTTGCAATCGCCTCCCTGTTCTCCTCCTTCTCCATTATGTCTCTCACTGCACGGTAAATATCTCCTTCAGATCCCGGCAGAGAACACTTTTGCAGCAGTTCCTCAGGGGTCACATCGCCGAAACTCACCTCCGAGCCGTCATGAAGCAGCGCCTTCACCTCAAGAAGATGATCGCGTACCGAGCCGTATATCACTGAATGAAGCCCGCATCCGTTATTCCCGATCATCCCTCCGATATTGCACCGGCTTGATGTAGAAGTCTCCGGCCCGAACATCAGCCCTTCCTTCTTCAGAATGGCATTGAGTTCATCAGGCACCACACCCGGCTCAACCCTGACCCATCGCCCTTCTCTGTCGATCTCTATTACCTTTCTGAAGTGTCGCGAAAAATCAGCGATGATGCCTGATCCTACTACCTGGCCTGCAAGAGAAGTGCCGGCAGCCCTGGCTATGATGCCTGTTTTATTTATGGCGGCAAATGAGAGGAGCTTCTTCAGGTCAGAAACGTTCTGCGGAAAGAAGACTGCAAGAGGCTCCTCGCGATAGATAGAGGCATCAGTGGCATACATGAGCCTCGAGACCCTGTCAATCCTCATCTCGCCTTCGACAGACGCAGCAAAATTCTCAAGTTCCTCTTTAAAAAAATCTGCCTTCATCAGAAAGAAATATGAGTTCAAAAATATAGATTTGAACCCACAGGCGATGCATTATAGCATCATTTTGAAAAAAAAGTCCTGAAATATGCAAAATCTGACTTTAATCATGTAATTGATAATTGCGCACTTACACTTTTTTAGTACTTTTAACCCGGAAACATTTATTAACTAAATTACTGATTTACAATGGAATTGCTTGAGCAAATCAAACTTAATGCCAGAAAGCATAACAAACGGATTGTTTTACCTGAAGGAACGGAGGAACGAACGCTCAAGGCTGCAGACGCGGTAATAGCTGAGAATCTTGCAAGGATAACTCTCCTTGGTGATCCTTCTGAGATCAGGGCACTGGCAGGTTCTCTCGGGCTGAAGAATATTGAAAGGGCGGCAATCATCAATCCTGCTGATCATCCGATGAAGGGGAAGTATATTGATTTGATGCTTGAGCTGCGAAAGAGCAAAGGCCTCACCAGGGAGTTAGCCTCGAAGCTGATAGAAGATCCGCTTTACCTGGGCGTGATGATGATCAAGAACGGTGACGCTGACGGTGAGGTTGCCGGTGCGAGAAACACGAC
>JALOMM010000197.1 GCA_025455535.1 Bacteroidales bacterium
TCATCGTGAAGCGGAATCAGTATCTCACCCTGTGCGGCAATAACGACAGCAAGAAGCTGCCCGGGATTCTTTTCGATGCCGGCAATTACCCCAGTGAAGCCACTCTTTTTATCAAAGATGGTATACCCTTTAATATCTGAAAGGTCATCCTGCTCTTCGGGCTCCTCCCCTGTTCTTACCTCACATCCCTTCAGCCGGGCAACTGACTGTGGAGTCAAATAATCATCAAATGAAATGACAAGAGTATCACGTGATGTAGTGAATGCCTCGCGTGTAAAAAAGGGAACCGGTATTCCGTCTATTACAACGAATACCGGTTCTCCCTGTACAGGTTCCCTGGTGATGCCGCCCTCGCTTCTCACAACCACAGCTCCTTCGAAGCCGTGTGTCCTAGTTATTATACCTATGGTTCTCACAGGCCTGTTGCGGCTCGGAGTGACTACTCCACGGTCTTTTCAGACTCTTCGGCAGTCTCTTCCTTTACCTCGTCTGCGGGTGCTTCAGCGACCTCTGCTGTCTCAGGCGTGCCTGCTGCCTCTGCTGCAGCTGCCTTTGCTGCTGCCTCAGCCTCAGCTGCCTGCGCCGCGATCTTCTTCGCATACTCGGCTGCCCTGGTCTCTTTTATCGCCTTCTCAGCCTCGAGACGCTGCTTGCGTGTCTCTTCACTCTTCTTCTCAAGGCCTGATTTCTTAGCCTCGATCTTATCTTCCTTGCCCTTAAGCCACTCATTAAAACGGCGATCGGCTTCCGCCTCGTCAAAGGCTCCCTTCTTAACACCGTCAAGAAGGTGTTTCTTCATCAGCACTCCCTTGTATGAAAGGATTGCCTTGCATGTTTCCGTAGGTTGCGCACCGTTCTGCAGCCAACCCAATGCCTTCTCGAAGTTGATGTCGATGGTTGCCGGGTCAGTGATCGGGTTGTAAACCCCGATCTTTTCAATGAATCTGCCATCACGTGGCGACCTGCTATCTGCTACCACTATGTGGTAGAAAGCCTGCTTCTTGCGGCCCTTCCTAGCTAATCTGATTTTTACTGACATTTAAAATTCTACGGTTTAATTGATTGAGGGTGCAAATATATTACAATAAATCGAGGTTACAAAAATATTCAATGAGATCATGTTAATAAATATTTTGAGCCGTGAAACAGCTTTTACTTATTTTTGTTACCTGTGCCTTTGCTGGCAAACCTTCCGGAAATCATGTCTTCATTCGTCCATTTACACGTACACACGCAGTATTCCATCCTTGACGGGGCATCAGGTGTCAAATCCCTGTTAAAAAGAGCCGGGGAGCTGGGCATGGAGGCCCTGGCAATTACGGATCACGGCAACATGTTCGGGGTCAAGGAGTTTCACGATGCAGCCACAGCCGCAAAGATAAAGCCCATCATTGGCTGCGAGATATATGTGGCCCGCGGCACACTCGAGGAAAAAACCTCCAAAGAAGACCGTTCGGGTGACCACCTGATACTGCTGGCAAAAAACCTGACCGGATACCGCAATCTTGTGAAGCTGGTGTCACATGCCTGGATCAAGGGATTCTATTACAAGCCGCGTATTGACAAGGCGCTGCTCCGCCTCCATCATGAGGGTATCATAGCATCATCTGCATGCCTGGCGGGAGAGACGGCACAGGAGGTCCTCTCCGGCAATATGAAAGGGGCCGGGGAAGCAATACTTTCATATCAGGAGATATTCGGTGACGACTATTATCTTGAGATACAGAGACATGAGACGTCCGATCCGACAGCAGACACCACAGTCTTTCCCGAGCAGCAGAGGGTCATAGCAGCTTACCGCGAACTGGCTGTGAAATACGGCGTCAAAATCATCGCTTCAAATGACGTTCATTTCATCATGGCTGACGAGGCGGAAGCACATGACAGGCTTATCTGCATCAATACCGCTGCCGACATCGACGATCCGAAAAGACTCCGGTACACCAAGGAGGAATATCTGAAGAGCGAGGAGGAGATGCTGTCTGTCTTTGCAGACATGCCTGAGACGGTTTTCAATACAAAGGAAATAGCAGACAAGGTCGAATATTATTCTCTTGGCAGTGAACCTATCATGCCTGAGTTTTCTATTCCGGCCGATTTCAAAGACAAGGATGAATATCTGCGTCACCTGACAATGAAAGGTGCGGCAGAACGGTGGGGGGAGATCACCCCTGAGCTGGAATCGCGCATTGACTTCGAACTGTCGGTAATAAAAAACATGGGCTTCCCGGGGTACTTCCTCATAGTACAGGACTTTCTCAGGGCCGCCCGTGAAATGGGTGTCTGGGTGGGTCCCGGCAGAGGCTCCGCGGCAGGCAGCGCTGTCGCATATGCGCTGAGGATCACGGATATCGACCCTGTAAAATATAACCTGCTGTTCGAGAGGTTCCTTAATCCTGACCGTATCTCAATGCCTGATATCGATATCGACTTTGATGAAGACGGCAGGGAGAAGGTGCTCAAATATGTTGTTGACAAATACGGTCACGACAGGGTAGCGCATATTATCACCTTCGGGACGATGGCGGCCAAGATGGCCATCAGGGATGTCAGAAGCTGCCACTGCCGGAGGCTATCAGGCTGACGAAGCTTGTCCCCGAACGGCCGGGCATTACTCTCGCTGCCGCGTACGAAGAGGTACCTGAGTTGCTGAAAGAGAGAGAGTCAAAGGAGCCGCTGGTAGCCCAGACACTCAAGTATGCCGAGGTGCTTGAGGGAAGCATCAGGCAGACAGGGGTGCATGCATGCGGAATCATTATCAGCAAGGAGAATCTTTGCGAATATGTTCCCATATGTACGGCAAAGGACACGGACCTTTATGTGACACAGTACGAAGGCAACCATGTGGAGGCCATAGGGCTGCTGAAGATGGATTTCCTGGGGCTCAAGACCCTCTCTATCCTTAAGGACGCAGTCGAAAACATAAAGAAGTCAAAGGCGATCACCATTGACCTGGAGACACTGCCTCTTGATGACGGCCACACCTATGAGCTCTTCAGCAACGGAGAGACGACAGGGGTGTTCCAGTTTGAATCTGTCGGCATGAAACGGTACCTGCGTGACCTCAAGCCCAACCAGTTCGGTGACCTCATCGCCATGAACGCACTCTACAGGCCCGGCCCGATGGATTATATCCCTCAGTACATCAAACGCAAGCACGGGAGAGAGAAGATAAAATATGAGCTTCCTGCAATGGAGCGGTTGCTGCAGGAGACATACGGCATCACAGTATACCAGGAACAGGTGATGCTTCTCTCGCAGGAACTGGCAGGATTCAGCAAGGGGCAGGCAGACTCGCTGCGCAAAGCCATGGGCAAAAAGAAGCGGGACATAATGGACCGGCTCAAGGTTGAGTTTGTGGCGGGATGCCAGAAGAATGGGTATGACATCAGCATCATCAACAAGATATGGTCAGACTGGGAGTCGTTTGCAGAATATGCCTTCAATAAATCGCATTCAACCTGTTACGCCCTCATCGCCTACCAGACAGGCTATCTGAAAGCCAACTACCCTGCAGAGTTCATGGCTGCCGTTCTCAGCCGCAACATTAATGACATCAAGAAGATCACCGTGATGATGGAGGAGACCCGCAGGATGGGTATAGATGTACTGGGGCCCGATGTCAATGAGAGCCTGCTGCAGTTCACCGTAAACCGGGCCGGGAATATCAGGTTCGGACTCGGAGCCATAAAGGGGGTAGGCGAGAATGCGGTGCTGAACATTATAGAAGAGAGAGAGAACAACGGCCCGTACAAAGACATATACGACCTTGCAGAACGTGTCAATCTCAACACTGTAAATAAAAGGATGCTTGAGGCGCTGGTGGTGTCAGGTGCCGTCGACGGCCTTCCGGGTATCAGCAGGGCTCAGTATTTCTCTGCCGACAGCAAGGGCTCAAGCTTCCTCGAGAGTCTTATCCGTTACGGCAGCAGCGTGAAAAACCTTCGTAACAGCAGTCAGCAGTCGCTCTTCGGCGAAGCGGGCGGATTCGAACTCGTGCGCCCCGAACCGGCACCATGCGCCGACTGGTCAAAACTGGAGAAACTCAATAAGGAGAAACAGGTCATCGGGATATACCTGTCATCACACCCGCTCGATGACTACCGTCTTGAAATAAACGCCTTCTGCAATGCAACACTGGCTGACCTGCAGAATCTTCATGAATTTGCAAACCGTGATGTATGCGTTGCAGGTATAGTAACCGAGACAAGAAGCGGCGTCACAAAGAACGGCAAACCTTTCGGAGGATTCACCCTGCAGGATTATACAGACTCTTTCACCTTCCTCCTGTTTGACAAGGATTACGTCACCTTCAGCAATTTCTTTGTGACTGATTATCACCTCCTTGTAAGGGGAAAGGTTCAGGGCAGACACTATAACCCCGACGAGCTCGAGTTCAGGATCAGGGAGATACACCTGCTCTCCGCCGTCAGGGATGACCTGATAAGCTCAATCACAATTAAACTTAAGACCGAGCTGGTTAATCCCGGATTCGTCGACAACCTCAAAACAATCATTTCTGAAAACCCCGGAAACAAAACAGTGAAATTTCTGTTGATAGATCATGAAGACAAGATAACACTTCCACTCTTCTCGCGAAGCATAAAAGCCGGCATTACCAATGAGTTCATCGGCTGGCTTGAAGATAATCCCGGGCTCGACTTTAAAGTAAATTAGATATCTTTGTACTTCATTAAGTAAGAATTCATAAATTATTAATTTATTATGGCACAAGCAGTTAACGACGCAAATTTTGATGAGATCGTATTGAAATCAGATAAACCTGTAATAGTCGATTTCTGGGCTGAATGGTGTGGCCCATGCAGGATGATAGCCCCTTTGATCGAACAGATAGGTGAGGCTTACAGTGACAAAGCCCTGGTTGTAAAGTGTGATGTAGACACCTCTCCTGATATAGCCAGGAGATTCATGATACGCAACATACCGACTGTACTTTACTTCAAGGGTGGCCAGGTGGTTGACAAGCAGGTCGGGGCAGCTGCCAAGTCAGCTTTTGAGGCCAAGCTCACAGCAATTCTTTAGTATATGAGGGTATGCGTTTTTGCTGCCTCCAGCAGCCGCATAGATCATGCCTATGAGACGGCAGCAGCCGAACTGGGCAGGGCTTTTTCCGAAGAGAAGGTTCATGCCGTCTTCGGTGGTGGCGGCATAGGTCTGATGGGTATCTTTGCCGATAACCTGCTTAAATCAGGCGGGTCTGTCACCGGCGTGATCCCCGGTTTCATGATGTCGGAAGGATGGGGGCATGACGACGTTAAAGACATGATTATAACGGCTGACATGTCAGAGAGGAAGAAAACAATCTTCGCAATGTCTGACGCAGCGGTCGCCCTCCCCGGAGGGGTGGGGACGCTCGAGGAACTGACTGAAGTGATCACCCTGAAGCAGCTGGGGCAGTTCAATAAACCGATAATAATCGTCAATGTCAACGGTTTCTATGACCATCTCATCGAGTTCTTCGATCACATGGTCAGAGGCCATTTCATGAGGCTTGAGCATAAGGATATATGGCAGATAGTCACCGAAGCCCGTGAGGTGATACCGGCAATCAGGAACTACACCGGCTGGCATGCCGACCCGAAGGTGATCGCAAGAATCTGAAGTTTAATTAAGCCCCCTGCGGGGCTGCGGATCATGGCACTCTTGTCCCGACGATCAGGATGTCGTCGATCTGGGGAACGCTGCCCATCCAGTTGCGGATAGCCCTCTCGAGGAGCCGCTTCTGATCATCCTCGGGATGACGATAGATATCTGAGAGGAGACGCCTTATGTTTATTGTCTTGAACTTCTTCTCATCGGCCCCTCCGAACTGGTCGGCATAGCCGTCAGTAAAGAGATAGAGCATGTCTCCCTTTCTTACATCAAGCCTGTGATTGGTGAAGTTTTTCTTCTCATGCCCGTCAATCATACCGATGGGGAAGCGGTCAGCCTTGAAGATTGATACAGTTCCGTCACGAACAAGATAGAGTGACTGGTAGGCGCCGGCATACTCAATATAATGTTCGCGGGGATCATAAGAGACGACTGAAATATCCATCCCGTCACGTACTGCCTTCTCGCTGCGCTGCAGCAGTGCATGAACGACCTCAATATTCAGATGATCGAGTATTTCCGCAGGCCTGCGGATGCCGTTCTCCTTGACTACCTTGTTGAGTGAGTTGTGCCCTATTATCGACATGAACGCACCCGGCACACCGTGTCCGGTACAGTCAACAACGGCAATATACTGCTTGTCGCCGCTG
>JALOMM010000198.1 GCA_025455535.1 Bacteroidales bacterium
CCCGCGGTTTATCTGAGGAGGCTGTTGCGCGTCTTGAGCCTGTGATCAACCTCAGCGGATCAACGGAGACAAAGCTTGACGAGCTTGAGAAGGTTCTCTCTGCCTCCGAGGCAGGGATGAAGGGGCTTGCAGAACTGAGAGAGCTGTTCGGCTATATTTCCTGTGGCTCCTTTGAATCAGCGATAGAGCTTGACCTCACCCTTGCCCGCGGATTGAACTATTATACCGGGGCGATCATTGAGGTCAAGGCCGTCGATTCAGCTATCGGCAGCGTATGCGGAGGAGGAAGATATGATGACCTCACCGGCATATTCGGCCTCCCGGGTGTATCAGGCGTCGGCGTCTCCTTTGGCGCTGACAGGATCTATGACGTCATGCTTCAGCTCGGTCTCTTCCCGCCGCAGACCGGCTCTGCCACTGAGGTGCTGGTGATTAATTTCGGCGGCGATGAGCTGCCTGAACTGCTCAGCATCACAGCCTCACTGCGTGATGCCGGCATACCCTCTGAGATGTATCCCGATCCGGTAAAGCTGAAAAAGCAATTTGCCTATGCCGATGCGAGTAAGATACCTTTGGTCATCATTGCGGGAAGTGACGAGATAAGGAACCGCCAGGCAACTGTAAGGAACATGAGTTCGGGAGCCCAGACGACTGTGGCGTTGTCTGAACTCCCGGCATTTATAAAGGATGGGGGCGACGCTAAGTCGTAAAGCCCCGGACAGTCAGTGACCTTCAGAATTCCTGGCTTTCGAATTGCTCCGGCCGTCCCTTGCCGTTCTGTGGCTGACCCTGCCTTCTCTGGTTCAGTTCCCTGAGCAACTGCTGCTTGTACTGGTTCTCAATCTGGAACAGTTTGATCACCTTGGCCGGAGGGAGCACCTTCTGGATCTCCTTCGTGAATGATACAGTAAGGTTTGCCTCTTCAATGAATGACTGGGCAAGCTTGTCTGCCGTGGAGGTGAGCTCACTGTCGCTCATATTGGCCTCATTCTGTGAGGCATATCGCATGAGTGAGATACGGTCGAGCTGCGTCTTGTTCTTCCTGGCGGAGTAGTCGTTATACAGAGGCCAGAATTTCTCAGCCTCGGCAGGTGTCAGATTGAGCCGCTGTGTGAAAAATGCAATCTTATAGGCAGTAAGCTTCTCATTGTCAGTCTGTCCCATGCCCTGTCCCTGTGCCACTGCAAGAGCAGTGAAAATCAGGGTGATGATGATGATGAGTGATACCTTTTTCATTATTGTATTATAACAGTTCATATATTTCGTTAACATCAATATTTTCCATTACAAGGAATTCGATGATTGCCTCTGCAGGAAGGTCTGTCATTTCACCCTGGTAATCTTCGGGAGCCGTCATGCTCCATTCGTTTTCAATCAGATATGTATCTATCTCCTCGGTGAAGAGCTCAGCATAGACCTCGCTCCCTGATCCTCTCAGAAAGCTGTTGCCGTTGTCATTGATAAGCCTTACCATAACGGCGGACAATACCGCGAAGCCCACTATCGCTGCGGCGAGGGCAAGGAAGGGTCTCAGTCTTACTGTTCGCCCGGCTCTCTCCTCATCTCTCTTCTCCTCTTCCCGGCTGGCCATGACTGCTGCCATCGTCCTTTCGGTCAGTGTCTCAAAGTAACCCTCGGGAACTTTGAACGGATTCTTCTCTTTTATCTCTTCATTTATTTTCATGACAACATTTTGATGTTTGCAATCGCCTGAGGTTTAATCAGCCTGTCAGATATTGTTCAATTTTTTTTACGGCATGATGGTATGACGCCTTGAGCGCCCCCACTGATGTGCCCAGTGTCTCGCTCATCTCCTCATAGCTTATGTCGCTGAAATATTTCATATTGAATACCAATCGCTGTTTTTCAGGGAGCCTGAGTATGGCGTTCTGCAGTTTAACAGAGGCCTCATCACCGTCAAACCATGTGCTTCCCTCTGCCGAAGAAGAGAAGTAATCCTCCAGTCCGTCAAGCGGGATCCCGCTGTGCTTCTCCCTCTTTCTTATGAGTGTCAGAGCCTCGTTTGTCGAAATAGAGTACAGCCAGGTAAAGAGAGAGCTCTCGTTCCTGAAGCCTCCCAGATTCTTCCATGCGTTTATAAATGTATTCTGCAGGGCATCGTCAGCATCATCATGTATTATCACTATACGCCTAATGTGCCAGTACAGCTTTGACCCGTACTTGTCTACCATCATCCTGAATGCTTTTTCAGCATCGGTATGGAGCAGTTTTTTTATATCATCTTCGGTGACTTTCGTCATTACCCTTGTCAGAGCAGTATGTTAATAAGACGCGCTCCGGCGGTTAAGGTTTAATCATGATGCTAAATTTAGCAAAAAGTGGCGTCCCGACAGGTGTCACCCTATCCTGAATGCCGCTTTTTGGTACATTTGCAGAAACGGAACCATAAGAGAGATGGCATTGAAATGCGGCATTGTAGGGATAACGAGTGTAGGCAAGACTACTATTTTCAACTGTATCTCCAACACACGCGGGGAGACCAATACGTACGGCACAGGTGCCAGGGCAAATCTTGGCATCATTCAGGTGCCTGACGAGCGTCTGTACGAGCTCGAGAAGCGCCAGCCCACCGACCGCATCGTTCACACCACTGTTGATATCGTTGATATCCCCGGGCTTGTGAAGGGGCAGGGCGAGGGCTCCGGGAACAGGCTTCTCGGTGAGATACGAAACACTGATGCTCTGATACATGTGCTGCGATGCTTTGATGATGACAACCAGCCGCATATAGACGGTTCAGTCGACCCCGTCAGGGACCTTGAGAACGTCGAGTTTGAGCTGCAGGTGAAGGACATCGAGTCGGTTGAAAAGAAGATTCAGCGTCTTGAGCGTGCGGCCAAGACGGGTGACAAGGATGCAAAGCACGGCATAGAGGTTCTAAGCCGCTACAAGGAGCATCTTGAAGGATTTCATAATGCCGTCACGATGCCTGTCAAACCGGAAGAGAAGAGATTTGTTGACGATATCTTTCTCCTTACGATGAAGCCGGTGCTTTACGTTTGCAATGTGGATGAGAAATCTGCCGTCAGCGGTAACGGTTATGTCGAGGCGGTCAGGGAGTTTCTCACGAGCCGGCACAGTGTGCCGCTGGTTATCGCCGGTGCCGTGGAGTCGGAGATAGCTACCCTCTCTGACCCTGATGACAGGATGGAGTTCCTCAGGGCTGCCGGCCTGGAGGAGCCAGGGGTCAATAAGCTTGTCAGGGCTGCCTATGAGATGCTTAATCTGCAGACATTTTTTACCGTAGGCCCCAAGGAGATCAGGGCCTGGACCATCACCGCCGGCATGACTGCACCACAGGCTGCAGGGGTGATACATTCAGATCTTGAGCGGGGATTTATCCGTGCCGAGGTGATGAAATATGATGATTTCATAAGACTGGGGTCAGAGCATGCCTGCCGGGAAGCCGGCAAGCTTATGATTGAAGGGAAGAGCTACGTGGTAGCCGACGGAGACATACTTCACATTAGATTCAACGTATAACGCTGAGTTTGAAATATATATTGTCAATAGCTTCAGCGCTGCTGCTGCTGACAGGCTTGTGTGGCTTCGGTCAGGATCCCCGGAGGGGCGATGACATACGTGAGGCCATGAGCATCTACGGACAGGCAGAAGTAAGTATTGCATATCCGGGGTTCAATGCCATGACGGAGTATGCATCACGCTTCTCCGTCTCGTCATGCAACGGGAAATATGCCCGGCTGACCCTCTCCTCACTGACAGCAGAGGACTTTATCAGGACAGCATTACCCTATTCCCTCATACTGCCTGAGGCAACAAAGAGTGTCTACACAGCCTCTTCAGCTGATGAGGCTATGCTCTGGCAGTCATATCCGACATGGAAGCATTATGATACCATCATGCACCGTCTGGC
>JALOMM010000022.1 GCA_025455535.1 Bacteroidales bacterium
AACATCATTCAAGTCCCTGCTTTCTCTGGTGCCTGCCTTTTATATGCAGGGATATGAGGAACTGAAGGCATCAGGGACATTCTCCCTCGACGGCGCAGTAAAAGGCGTTTACAGTGCGGCTGACAGCACCCTGCCCGACATGACGGTAAACCTCACTGTGACCGATGGCATCATAAGCTATCCCGACCTGCCCGAGAAAATCAGTGCCATAAACATCAGGGCAGGGGTGAAGGCTGACGGCACAGTGCCTGACAACACGACAGTGACCGTCGACCGCTTTCACTTTGAGCTGGCCGGCAACCCGTTCGACATGACGGCCAACGTCTCCTATCCGGTAAGTGATCCGGCAATAGCAGTCACTGCAAAGGGTAAGATAGACCTGTCAAAGCTACGGGAGGCTGTCCCCCTTGACAGTATCACCCTTAACGGCATAATAGATGTATCACTTGGCCTCGCCGGCCGCATGTCGATGATAGAGAATGAAAAATATGATCAGTTCAAGGCCGAAGGGGCTTTGACTATCTCTGACATGGATATTGAGACGGCTGACCTGCCCGAGGTAAGTATAAGCAGTGCTGCCTTTGCCTTTAACCCGGCATTTGCCGAGATTCGTGAACTTAAGATGCGGGTGGGAGAGAGGAGCGACTTTGCCCTTAGCGGCCGGCTGGAAAACTATATCCCGTATCTCTTCTCTGACGGCACCGTCAGAGGCAGTCTGGCCCTGACATCAGCTTCGGTTGATCTTAATGAGATCATGGACAGGCTCCCCTCAGACACTGCAACAGTTGATGACACCACCTCACTTGCTGTGATACAGATCCCGAAGAACATCGACTTCACCTTCAATGCCTTCATCAGCAAGCTGGTTTACGACCGCCTGACCGCCAGCGATGTGAAGGGAAACATTATCATGCGCAATGGCGTCGTCACAATACGGGAGACGGGAATGAAAGCGCTGGGGGGCACAATTGTTATGAATGCCGATTATGATACGCGCGATACTCTCAAGCCTTCTGTCAGGGCTGACCTCAAAATTACCTCTGTCGGTATAAAGGAGGCATTCAATACGTTCAATACTGTCCGTCAGCTGGCCCCCATTGCAGGCGGATTGGGCGGAAGTGTCTCTGTAGGGATGAAGTACGAGAGCCTCCTGGGAAGCGATATGATGCCTGTTATAAGCTCCATCGCCGGCGGGGGGGATGTGAGGTCAGAGACGGTACAGATACTTGAGTCAAACACCTTTGACCAGGTTAAGTCTGTCCTCAGGCTAAACGAATCATATACGAACATCATAAAGGACCTGAGGGCTTCATTCACGCTGAATGAAGGGAGGCTCTTCGTGAAACCGTTTGATACCAGAATTGGCAACATAAAGTTGAATATCGGAGGTGACCAGGGGCTTGACCAGACGCTTAATTACCTTATCAGAACAGAGATACCCAGATCAGAGCTCGGAGGTGCCGCCGATGCACTGATGGGAACCATGGCTGCGCAGGCAGCAACGCTTGGATTCGCCTTTGCTCCCCCTGAGATCATTAAGATCAATCTCAAGATAGGAGGGACAGTCAAAAAGCCTGTTATAACACCTGTCCTTACCGGTGGCGAGGGGGTGAGTGCCTCATCCGGGACGGTTACGGCCGCAGTCAAGGAGGAGGTAACACAGCAGGTGACCGAGACTGCCAGTGAGCAGGCTGACAAGCTGATGACAGAGGCAGAGAAACAGGCTAAGGCTGTTCGTGATGAAGCTGCCGTCGCCGCCGCGAAGATACGTTCCGAGGCTGAGGTACAGGCACAGAAACTGATAAAAGAGGCTGAGCCGAAGGGATCAATAGCCGTTCTGGCTGCCAGAAAAGGGGCCGATGCCCTCAGAAAGGAGGCTGACAAAAGAGCCACGCAGCTCACTACCGAAGCCGACAAGCAGGCTGAGAATATCCTTGCTGAGGCAAAAGCCAGGGCTGATCAGCTGCTGAAATAACCGGGTTCCTAAATAACTGATTTGTAGTGTGTAACGACGCGCAATTTGCGCGTCGTTACATTTTTGATACAATACTGTAATATATATTTTGCCGATTCGTAACAGGTTTTTAACCGCTCTGTAACAATCGAACCGGATTTTTGTGCCGGTATAAAAGTCAAATCATCAAAATGAAAAACAGATTCTTTAAAACGGTAATAATCATTTTACTTATTAATCCACATATCATCTGCTCACAGACGACAGGAGGAATAGTAACCGGTGTCGTCAGGGAACTGGCAACAGGGATAACAATGCCCGGAGTGAATGTCGTCATCGAAGGTACACTAAGGGGTGCTGCGACGGATGCAGACGGCAAGTTCACGATTGCAGGAGTTGACCCAGGGACATACAATCTCGTTTTTACTTTCATATCATACCAGACCCTGAGGGTGGAAGGGATTGAGATTAAATCAAATGCCACGTCTGAAGTGACTGCACAGATGACAGACGCATCAATTGAGCTTAACGATGTTGTTGTCGTGGCCACTAAAAGAAATGACAGCGAGGTGTCTGTCATGAGCAGCATCAAGAACAGTCCTGTGGTTGTCACGGGAGTGTCGGCCCAGCTTATAAGCCGCACCCAGGATAAAGATGCTTCCGAAGTGGTGAAACGCCTCCCTGGTGTATCGGTTGTCGATGACAGGTTTATTGTAGTGAGAGGACTCTCATCCCGTTATAATAATGTATGGCTTAACAATTCATCGGCTCCAAGCCTTGAGTCTGATACGAGGTCATTCTCATTTGACCTTATCCCCTCATCGATGATCGAAAACATTTTCATCCTTAAATCTCCCACAGCAGATCTTCCTGCCGATTACTCAGGAGGTTTCATTAAGGTGTCCACAACAGGTATCCCTAACAAGAACAGTTTCTTCTTTTCATACGGGACAGTCTTCAGACAATACTCAACCTTTGAAAGTTATGACAGGGAGCCTGGCAGTCCGCTCGACTTCCTGACAGCAGGTTCTTCATACCGGGCTCTCCCTGAGGATATGCCTTCCCACCTTGATCAGTATGAGAGTGCGACAAACCCTGAGATACGCAACAGGGTAACTGAGATTGGAAGGAGTCTCAACAATTCATGGGAGCCTCTATCATCAACCGCGTTGCCTGATCAGAAATTTTCAATCGGATTGAACAGCAGAATTGAGAAGGGCAAATTCATTGCCGGTAATGTTACATCCCTTACTTACAGCTTCTCAAATGTCTTCAACGAAGTAGAGACCAATAATTACTCGATATACAACTTTGCATACGACACTCCAGGTATCCTTGATGAATTTATTGATGACCAGAATAAATCAAACGCAAGGATCGGGTTGATGCACAACTGGACATTCTATCCCGCTGACGGCCTCAAGATTGATTTCAGGAACTTCTTTACAAGTACTTCACAGTCAAGGGTGACTTCAAGAGAGGGGAGAGACTGGTACAATAACGGACGCTATGTAAGTGCCGGTGAGACAAAATACAGCAACAGGCTGATCTATTCGGGTCAGCTGGGTGCAGAGAAGTTATTCAATGAAGGCAATACGGTTATTGACTTCACTGCCGGGTACTCTCTCTCCTCAAAAGATGAACCCGATATCAGGAGATACAGATATATCAGCAATGACCCGGAAATCACTCCATATGCAATAATGTTCGGAAATAATCCGGACCTCTCTTCGGTTGCGAGAATGTGGCTCGATCTTGAGGAAGACAATATCTCAGGGATGCTGAACTTTACCCGCAAATTCAGAGTCGGCAATATGGAGACTGATTTCAGGAGCGGGGTTTATGCCGAGAGCCGAAGCAGAACTTTCACTGCCAGGAATTTTGGATATGCGATGGGCAGCGACTCATCCACATTTTCATCAACCACCATGCCCATTGGAGAGGTGTTTGATCCTGAGAATATAAATCTTGCAGACGGTATCAAAATGAAGGAGATCACGGCTCTGTCCGACTCCTACTCTGCAACCAGCTATATTGTTGCAGGGTATGTTAACCTGAGGATTAAACCAACCACGCGCACTGACCTCTCACTCGGCCTCCGGATAGAGAAAGACCGCCAGGAGCTCTCAAGTTACAGGCAGGGAACGACTATACCTGTGAATGTGGTGAGGGATACGGTTAACTTCTTCCCCTCCGCAAACTTCGCTTATAACCTGACTTCAAAGAGCCTGATAAGAGCTACCTACGGCCTTTCAGTCAACAGGCCTGAGTTCAGGGAGATGGCTCCTTTCTATTTCGTTGATTTTGATCAGAATGCCGGGATTTATGGAAATGAAGATATTAAACAGGCCTATATCCATAATATTGACCTGAGGTACGAATTCTATCCCGGCAATAATGAGACCTTCAACATTGGGATCTTCTACAAGGATTTTACGAATCCTATCGAGGTCAGCATCAGGGGAAACAATCCAACCCAGTTCTCATTTGACAATATCGCTTCGGCATACAGCTACGGAATTGAAACCGAGGCCCGTAAGACACTCGGATTCATCAGTGACGGTCTGAGGGATTTCAGTGCAGTCTTCAACCTTGCCCTGATAAAGAGTTCTGTCTCATTTGACAGGCCTCTGCAGGGCCAGTCGCCCTATATTGTGAATGTAGGATTATTCTACCAGAAACCAGAAAAGGGGATTTCTGCCAGCCTCGTTTATAACAGGATCGGAAAAAGGATCATCGCCATTGGAAGGCCTTCTCCGAATGAGTGGGAAAGTATCCCTGACATATATGAAATGCCGCGTAACGAAGCTGACCTGTCTGTTACAAAGAAAATAGGCGAGTTTGTGGAGGTTAAAGCCGGGATCAAGGACCTGTTCGGTGAAAAGGTAATTTACCAGCAGAATGTAAATACAGTTGTCGACATGTCTTTATATGGCGGCGATGGGACAAAGGCATTTGACAGAAACCAGGTCACCAAATCATTCTTCCCGGGCAGACAATTCTCTTTCGGGATATCCGTAAAACTCTGAAAGCAATACGATAATCAAACAAATATTCAATTATGAAAACTAACATTTTTACTGAAACTTTAAGGACTATTTTCCTGGGAGTCATCCTCCTGGCATTTTCATCATGTGAGAAGGATGTGCCCGTCACTGCCCTTTCGCTCGACCAGCAGACCGCTACTGTTTCTGTTGGCAATACGGTCGTTCTCCTTCCGGTTATCGATCCGGTTGATGCAACAAACAAGGAGGTGGTCTGGACAACAAGCAATGCTTCGGTTGCCACCGTTGCTGACGGGATTGTTACAGGTGTGGCACTGGGAACGGTAACCATTACAGCCGCCTCAGCTGATAATTCGCAGTTTACTGCTGCGTGTGAAATAACTGTTGTTCCTTCAACCGGACAGGTAATTACCGTCTCGGGCGATATTACGTCAGACACAAAATGGTATGCCCAGGCAAAGTATATGCTTTCAGGCTTCGTCTATGTCAAAAACAATGCGACTCTGACAATTGAGGCCGGAACATTAATCAAGGGTGTCTCAAACACAAAAGCGACACTTATCATTGAAAGAGGTTCTAAGATCATCGCTGCAGGCACGGCAAGCAAACCTATTGTATTCACCTCCGATAAGCCAGTCGGCCAGAGAGCTACAGGTGACTGGGGCGGTGTGGTCATATGCGGTTTAGCCAGGACAAACAAACACGATGACGGTACGGGCGTAGGTATTGCAGAGGGTGGTATCGGATCAAAATACGGCGGCACTGATGACAATGACAACTCAGGTACCCTGCAGTATGTCAGGATTGAGTTCCCCGGTATACCCCTCACCTCAACTGCAAACAGCGAAATTAACGGTCTGACACTTTATTCTGTTGGAAAGGCGACAGTAATTGACCACGTTCAGGTCTCATACTCGGGCGATGACTCATATGAATGGTTCGGCGGAAATGTGAATGCAAAATACCTCGTTGCCTTAGGTGGCCTTGATGACGGTTTCGATACTGACAACGGATTCAGCGGCAAGATTCAGTTCGGTCTTATCCTTCAGGATCCGGTAAAATCCGATCAGTCAGGATCAAACGCCTTTGAGACTGACAATGATGCTGACGGTTCGCTCCTGACACCTGTCACTTCACCTCTGTTCTCAAATGTTACTGCTTACGGTCCGTATACAGTGTCTGCAACTCTGCCCGAAGGTTCAAAGCATGAAAAAGCCATGCACCTGAGGAGAGGAACAGCGACATCCGTGTACAATTCTGTTTTCGTGGGCTTTCCACAGGGCCTGTCAATTGACGGTCAGAAGGGAA
This sequence comes from Bacteroidales bacterium, assembly GCA_025455535.1. GTDB lineage: Bacteria > Bacteroidota > Bacteroidia > Bacteroidales > VadinHA17 > SR-FBR-E99. The sequence goes on from JALOMM010000022.1 coordinate 6,268, forward strand.
ATTCACCCACCAGGGCTGATCTTAACGAGCTGCAGCTTGAAAACGTAATAATGGCAGGCATGACGGTAAATTATGTAGAGAAGACAGGTACGGTGGCAACAACTTATACTGTTGCACAGCATGAGGCTTACTTCCGCGCCGCCGCCAGAAACAATCGTGATGACCTGACAATAAATGATATCATCGGGTCTTCGCTCATCAATCTGAAATCACCTGCACTGATACCTCCAGCGGGCTCTGTCCTGCTTACAGGAGCTTCCTTTACCAACAGCCGCCTCACCGATCCTTTCTTTACTGCTGTGACCCACAGAGGGGCGTTTGGTACACAGGACTGGACATCCGGGTGGTGTAACTGGGATCCCCAGAACACCGTTTATTAGTCCATTTGATGGTTTGACAACCCTTTACAGGGGGTGCACCGGAGCACCCCCTATTTTAATTTTTGCTGGTGACCGGTAATGATGCCTCTTCTCACGCTTGAAAACCGGCTAAAAAAAAAGCCACTCTGCAGTGGCTCTTTCATAATATTACGTGGTAATCTAGTATATCTTCTCCCTGATACGGGCTTTCTTGCCGGTAAGTTTCCTGAGGTAGAAGATACGCGCCCTGCGCACTTTACCGTACTTGTTAACTTCAACCTTGTCAATGAAAGGTGACTGAACGGGGAAGATCCTTTCAACTCCGATATTACCTGACATCTTGCGAACGGTGAAGGTGGCTGTCACACTCGATCCTCCTGATCTCTGAATGACCACACCGCGATACTGCTGTATCCTTTCCTTGTTACCTTCAACGATTTTATAGTGAACTGTAACAGTGTCTCCGGCTTTGAATTTCGGAAACTCATTATTTACAGCAAATTCCTTTTCAACAACTTTCATTAAGTCCATCACGCGAATAAATTTGTAGTCTCAACTCGTTTAAAATCGGTCGCAAATGTACAAATAATTTTTTTATTATCTGCAAACTATTTAATGCCGGAGACAATCATTTTAATGTCCTGCACCTTTTGGCTGCCTGAGTTTGTCTCCTGCATCATTTGCAACTCTCCTGTACCACTCCGCCGGATAACCTGGCTGTTTGACCTCAGGTGTGACATATTTGTACCCCTCAGGAACCTCTCGCTTTGTCTTGATGTTACCATCCATGTATTTGGTAAAGAGGTATTTGTATAACTCTTTCCACGCCTGCACAGTGTTGTCGCCAGACCTGACGGAATAGTCAGTTAAAAATGCTACGGCCTTTTTTGGTGACTTCTTGAAGAGTTCCGCAGCCTGCTTATCAATCTCAGCTGTCTCAGTAAAAAACTTCTGCTCAAGTTCTTTCTGCTTTGCCTGCAGGTCACCGATCATGACGCTCGTGCGGGTATAGACGAAGTTGGTTACCTGATTGAACACCCAGAAGGCGGAATTGTCGCTGTAGGTCATGATGTCTCCGTTGCCGACGGCGAAAGACTGTGGTACCATGGTCATGCCGCAGTACATCGGGGTATAGACGGTATAATAGGTATCATCTACGCCGAACCATAATATTCCGCCAACCGGATCAGGCAGCCAGCTGCGGCTCTGGGTAACGAATGAGAATCCTGTCTGCTGTGTCGAAATGGCTCTTTCATTGACATATGTCTCACCGTCAACGGTGAAGCTCATCGGCCTCCATCTGACTGTGCTGAGGTATGGGCCGGCCCCGATATCCGTCGTCATGTCCATGGGTGTGTCCTGGTAGTAATCTCTCATAAGCCCTATCGCATCCTCGACACTGAGTTTCTTGTCAGGCTTGATCCAGAGAGGCATCCTGTTCGACAGGTCATGTCCCATGGCGTAGTCAAGGTATTCGCCCATTGTGCTGTTTACCTTGTTGAACCCTGACCATACGCGTGCGTCGCAGGCACGGGCGCCGCTGAATGTCACCGGAGCGAAGACATCGCTGAAGCTGAATTCGGCATCTGCTCCGCTGAACCAACCGAATCCGCGGGCTACGTCTATGACATCATGTGAATAAATGACCTCAACCTCCGGGTTGAATATCTTGTCTGCCTCTTTTGATGTGATGGAGTTTTTCCCGTTGGCGAGGGGAAATGTCTGTATCCTTGCCTGGTTGGCATGACCCGAGATGTAACCGTCAGGAATTCTCAGTGCTACGAATGCCAGTCCGTTCTTGCCAGGGCCCTTGCCTGTCAGTTCCATTATCCAGACCTCGTTGGGATCGGATATAGAGAATGATTCACCCGAGCTGCAATATCCGTATTTCTCTGTCAGGGCGATCATTGTATGAATCGCTTCGCGCGCATTTTTCGCACGCTGGAGTGTGATATAGATCAGGCTGCCGTAATCGATGATCCCTTCAGGATTATGTAGTTCGTCCCTTCCTCCGAAAGTGGTTTCACCTATGGCCAGCTGATGCTGGTTCATGTTACCGACAACTGAATATGTGGCAGCAGCCTGGTCAATCTTGCCGAGATACTTCCCTGTATCCCATTCATAGACGTCGAGCATGGCACCGGCGCTGTACTTCATCGCAGGCCAGTAGTAGAGTTCGCCGTAGAGAACATGCGAGTCGGCTGAGTAGCTGATCATGGTTGATCCGTCCTTGCTGGCTCCCCTGGTAATAAGGAAGTTCGTGCAGGCCCTGCTGCTCTCAGTAATGATGAACACTGAAAACAGAAGGCTGAGCATCAGTGCAGTAATCCTTTTCATATTAATTTATTGTTTTTAAGTTATTAATATACAAACAGATATAATTAAGGGAATTTTTTCCGTCCCAGAGGAACAGGCTCCAAAAATAACATCTTTAATTAAATAATTATGCTTTCAAGAATCTTAATTACTGAACTGATCCTTTCGGCATCGGCTGTCTTTAACGTATATTCTGAATGAAGCCGCGGGTCTCCCATGTATACACCTTTGCGCCTGAATGTCATCATGCTTTCGTATTGTCTGCGACCTGAGAGATGATACTCTCTTGCTCCTGTGGAGTTTGCCATGAGGGCAATGTTGTACTCATCGATCCCGCCGCCCGGCATTATCTTTATCCGGTTGCCTGACGCGGCAATAAGCTCCCTGATAACCTGTGCCCCGTCGAGGGCGCTGCGGGCATGGCCTGACGTAAGTATCCTTTCTGCCCCGGTGGCAATAACGTCTTCCAGCGCCCTGGGGGCATCACGGCACATGTCAAATGCCCTGTGAAATGTGACGCTCATGGGTGCGGCATATTCTGCCAGAAGCGCAGTACGTTCAATATCCACCGTGCCGTCCCGGTTAAGTATTCCCGTGACAATGCCGTCAGCACCTGCCTCGCCGGCCATGTCAATGTCACGGCGCATCACGCTGAATTCGCTGTCACTGTAAAGGAAATCGCCTCCTCTCGGCCGTATTATTACATGAACGGGGATGTTTACATTATTCTTTACAGATTCAATAAGCCCGATACTGGGTGTCACTCCCCCTTCTGACAAGGCAGAACATAATTCAACTCTCCCAGCTCCCGCAGCTTCAGCTATGCATGCAGACCTTACCGAGTCAATACATATTTCAACAAGGAATGACAATTCTTTATTTTGAGTTTTTGAAAGTAAGAAATATTTAGGTATTATTGTGTAACCTAAAAACAAATGATCGTATGAAACCAACATTAATGGTCCTTGCTGCAGGAATGGGCAGCAGATATGGCGGCAACAAGCAACTTGACCAGGTGGGCCCTTCGGGTGAAACAATAATTGACTATTCAATTTATGACGCGAAGAGGGCAGGCTTCGGAAAGGTTGTGTTTGTGATTAGACGCGATATCGAGGAGCAGTTCAGGGAGACATTTGTGAGGCGTCTCAGCAATGTGATTGAGATTGATTACGTCTTCCAGGAGCTCGGAAACCTCCCGAAGGGGTTCTCGCTGCCGGAGGGGCGTCAGAAACCATGGGGCACCAGCCATGCAATCCTTGTTACCGAACCGAAGATACACGAGCCGTTCGGAGTGATAAATGCCGATGACTATTACGGCGTAGATTCATTCAAGGTATTGCATGACTTCCTGACGGGAGACAAGACAGACACAAACTACTGCATTGTCGGTTACAGGCTGGGTAACACACTCTCAGACCATGGCCATGTTAACCGGGGAATATGTTCTGTAAGCAATACGGGCTTTCTGCAGAATATGGTTGAGACACGCGGCATTGAAAAAAGACCTGACGGAGTGTTTGCCCCTGATGCACAGGGGAATATTAAGAAATATACCGGTGATGAAGTGGTCTCGATGAACCTCTTCGGATTTAAACCAACTGTTTACAAATACCTGAATATGGAGTTCTCAAGTTTCCTGAAGGAGAAAATAGGGGACTTCAAGGCGGAACTGGATATTCCCACATCGCTTGACAAGTTCGTCAAGAAAGGGGAGATCACCATTCAGATACTCAGGAGCAACAGCCACTGGTTCGGCGTCACCTACCGTGAAGACAAGCCTTTTGTCGTGGAGAGCATTAGAAAGATGGTTGACCAGGGCATTTATCCTGAGAAACTTTTCTGACAAACTGCCGTTACCATCTGAACTCACTCTTCAGCGTTGACCTGTTGCCGCGGTTGTCGGTAACGGCCAGTTCAAGGCTGTGAAGGGTGTTTTCTTTTATGCGTGTCTTCTCGGGACGGTAAATGAGGATATTGTTCTTGGCATCATATTCCATCAGGGCCCACTCGCCGTCAACAAAAGCCTCATAGCTCCTGATTCCGGAGAAATCATCCGTTATTGTGATTGTGAATGAACCCCTTCCTGTCAGATCTGCTCCGGATGTGAAGGAGCTTCTGACAGTGGGAGGGACCGTGTCAAGTGAGACAGCGTAATCACCGAGGCTTCTTATGTCAGCGCTCACAAATCCGTATTTGTATTCGCCGCCGGCAAATGATGCTTTCCCCTTCCTGTCTATGAACACCAGGCAGAGCTTATCTTCCTTACCCGCAATGACGGTGTCAGGTCGTACTGAAAGCCTTACCGGCTCATGCACGGCGACCGTGGGGTCATGGACTGAATGAACCGGAGAGAGGTACCTGGTGTGGTTCCGGACATTGTAAGCCAGGAAGAGGGTGTCATAGAGAGCCATGGGAGGGAAGTGAACCCTGATCCCGTCAGCTGTGAAGTCGGAAGATTTGCCGTACGGTATCAGTTTGCTGTATTTAATAGGGACCGGCTCCGCCTGCGGTTCGGTGACAGAGCGCAATGTAAATGAGACTGATGATTTATTGCCGGAGAGATCTGACACCGTGATTGATATTTTATGGTCCCTGCCATCCCTGAAGCTCAGGACACCCCTGTTGAGGCGCGTGTCATACATTGAGAGCCTGTTCCCCGGCTGAATGAAGGTTTTATGAAGGTATTCATTGTCA
>JALOMM010000199.1 GCA_025455535.1 Bacteroidales bacterium
CACCACTGCAAGGTCGATGGCCGGATCGCTTACCTTAATTCCTCCTGCAATGTTCAGAAAGACATCCTTCACTGCAAGCCTGAATCCCGCTCTCTTTTCGAGCACTGCAAGCAGCATATTGAGTCTTCTTGTGTCAAACCCTGTCGAGCTTCGCTGTGGCGTGCCGTAGACCGCGCTGCTAACCAGTGCCTGTGTCTCGATCATGAAAGGTCTGAGGCCGTCGACGGTAGCGGCAATAGAGACTCCGCTGGCAGGTTCGCGGTCACGCCTGATGAATAGCTCCGAAGGGTTCGTCACCTCGCGCAGCCCGTCGCCGGCCATCTCAAATATGCCTATCTCAGCCGTTGACCCGAAGCGGTTTTTCACCGGCCGCAGGATACGGAAGACATAATTGCCGTCTCCCTCAAACTGCAGGACCACGTCAACGATATGTTCGAGCACCTTGGGGCCGGCGAGTGATCCGTCCTTGGTTATGTGTCCTATGAGTATCACCGGCACGCCTGTCTCTTTGGCATAGCGCAGCATCATGGCGGCGCACTCTCTTACCTGTGACACTGACCCTGCTGATGACTCAAGCAATGTCGACCTGAGGGTCTGTATGGAGTCTATTATAAGCAGGTGCGGATTTATCATCCCTGCCTGTGTTATGACATTCTCGAGCTCGGTCTCGTTATATATGAAGCACTGGTCATTCTCTCCCGGCAGCCTTCCGGCTCTCAGCTTGACCTGGCCTTCGCTCTCCTCCCCCGAGACATACAATACCCGTCTCTCTCTGCATGCCAGGGCCAGCTGGAGAGCAAGGGTTGATTTTCCGATGCCCGGTTCCCCTCCCATAAGTATAAGGGACCCCCTGACCATTCCTCCCCCGAGCAGACGGTCCATTTCACTTATACCTGTCGTTATCCGGTCACTGTCACTCACCTCTATTCCTGAGAGCAGCTCAGGCTTGCGTCGCGGAGCATCGGATAATGATGTAACAGTTGATGAGGTAGTTATGATCTCTTCACGGTAAGTATTCCATTCCTTGCATGCCGGGCAGTGTCCTATCCACTTAGGTGACTCCGCACCACAGTTCTGACATACATAAACAGTCTTGTTTTTTGCCATCAGGAAGAGGTTGTGTAAGGGACAAATTTAGTAAATGTATGGCATCAGATAACTTTCTCCGGCGATGGGGAAGATAAAATATGCCCGCTCTGCTTTCCGAAGAGAATAAACATTGATACTGCACCGAAGACAGCAATCACAAGCAGCTGTGACTCATGCGAAAGTGTTGCATATGCAAGTCCCTCTTCAAGCGGAATGCCGTATACCACAAGGAGGCCCCGCGATACTATCCAGTGGAAGGCTCCCATTCCGCTCTGTACCGGGACGGCCATTCCGAAGCTGCCTACGACAAGGATGAACATTGCTCCGCTAAGCCCCAGCCCGGCTGTTGATTCAAGACAGAGCAGGGGAATGTAAGCCATAAACAGATATGAGATCCAGAGAAGAATGGTCAGGATAATAAATTCCCACTTTCTTTTAAGCGATGCAATTGATTTCAGCCCCTCGATGATACCGTCAAAAAATGTATACAGTTTCCTGAAGAACGGTTTGCCTGAGAGCCGTTGCCTGAGGGAGAAATAAAGATAAACGCCCAGGGCTCCTAGAGCAATTATCACCACATAAAGGATGGAGGAGGAGCCAACGAGAACGGATAATTTCTCATTTGCCGGGTCAATAACATTTTCAGAGAGGAACCTTCCTGTCGTTTTGCTTCCGGCGATGATTGTAAGGCCGAGCAGGACCAGGACTGTAAGGACATCGATTGTCCGTTCTACTATGACTGTTCCCACCAGTTTGTCAAAGGGAAGTTTCTCTTTCCTCCCCAGGGCGGCGCACCGTGTCACCTCTCCCAGCCTTGGAAAGATCAGGTTGGCGAAATAGCCTGTTACCAGTGAGTGGTAGGTATTCATCAGGGCCGGTTTATAGCCCAGGGGTTCAATCAGAAGAGTCCACCGACGTGCCCTGATGAACAGGGCGATTATCGAAACGGCAGATGAGAGCAGCAGCCATCCGTATTCGGCTTCACTGAGTGTCTCGCCCAGCTTCCTGAGGTCAATGCCCCTGAAGGAGATCCATAAAAGGACAATCCCCAGGATAAGGAACAGAATAATCCTTGCGGAATTCTTCAGACCTCTCTTCAATGTCAGATGAGTTTATTGGTGGCTGTATCGGGGATTATTATCCGGGGCCTGAACTTCTTAGCCTCTTCAAAGTCGATCATCGCGTATGACATTATGATGACGACATCGCCTACTGAGGTTTTGCGTGCTGCAGGACCGTTCAGGCAGATTTCTCCTGAGCCTCTCCTTCCCTTTATCACATATGTCACGAGTCTGCCGCCGGTAGTTTTGTTCAGGACATGAACTTTCTCATTCTCAATTAGGTTAGCGGCATCCATGAGATCTTCATCAATCGTCACGCTTCCAACATAATTAAGGTTGGCATCTGTGACAGTGACATTATGAATTTTCGATTTGACTACTTCTATCATCATAGCGTGTCAGGAGCGATCTTTAAAACAGTACAAAGATATACAACCTTTTGTTCAGCGCAATGAAATCCTGATATTGTCAATCAGTCTTATATTGCCGGCGAACAGGGCAATACAGGCATAGTAGTTCCTGTCGTCTGCCATCTCGCTCTTTCTCTTCAGGGGGGTGAGGCTTACGTCATCTGCAATCTCAAAGTATTCAAGCCTGAATCCGGGAATTGTTGAGATGCGTTTATTTACATAGGTCTTCAACTCGTCTATCTCCTTCTTACGGGCCATCCTGGCGACGTTCTTCAGCGTTTTGAATATCTCTCCCCCTTTTTCACGGTGTTCAGGCAGCAGGCGTCTGTTCCGGCTGCTCATGGCCAGACCGTCGAGCTCTCTTTTTATGGGGCAGGCTACAATCATGATACCGGGATAGTTTCTTCTTGCAAGATTCCTTATTATTGTCAGTTGCTGGAAATCCTTCTGCCCGAAATAGGCAGATGAAGGTTTTATGAGATCAAAGAGCCTTGAGACCACCTGCGCAACGCCGTTGAAATGTCCGGGTCTGTGCAGTCCCTCCATCACCTTGTCGAGGGTACCGAAATCGAATGTCCTGGTATCAGTGCCGGGATATATCTCTTCCGGCGGGGGCATGAAGACAAAGTCATCATTGCGCATGACCCCGGAGAGCATTGACAGATCCTCCTCGGGGGTGCGCGGGTATTTCTTCAGATCTTCCGGGTCATTGAACTGTGTCGGGTTGACGAAGATGCTCACTGCCACCATCGGGCATTTTTTAATGGCAGACCTGACAAGAGAGAGATGCCCTTCGTGGAGCGCTCCCATGGTAGGCACGAAACCCGGAGCCTCGCACCCGCATTTTTCATAATGTCCGGCGACCTGCCGGGCAGTGGTGAAAACTTTCATTTTACCTGATTTTATTACCGGGATAACGAATTTACTTCAATGAAAATTCTTCTGTTCCGGTCTTATCAGATACAAATAAACACCATTTTGTCAGTAACATGCCGTCTAAGGGCTTGGAAAATAATTGTATTTTTTTTATTATCTTTGCACTTTGTATAAAAACAGGTACATCGGGAGGTTTTAATGGAAAGCAAGAGGGTATTGTTTGTTTCACAGGAGATCATGCCCTATCTCGGTGAGACAAGGCTTTCAAAGATCAGCCGTGATCTGCCGCAAGGCATACAGGAAAGGGGGAAGGAAATCCGGACATTCATGCCCCGTTACGGCTCGATTAATGAGAGACGCAACCAGCTTCATGAAGTCATACGCCTTTCAGG
>JALOMM010000023.1 GCA_025455535.1 Bacteroidales bacterium
AACAACAAACAATAAACAATAAATATCAATTACAATCATGACAACACTTGCATTCATTTATTTACAGGCCACACCTGCCGGACAGGGAAGTCCCAACATGCTGACAAGCCTTCTTCCCCTGCTGCTCGTTTTCGTGGTGTTTTACTTCTTTATGATCAGACCTCAGATGAAGAGGCAGAAGGAGTTGACCAACTTCCGCAGTTCAATCTCAAAAGGTGATAAGATTGTCACGACAGGAGGCCTATACGGTAAAGTCATTGAAGTGGCTGATAGCGTCGTCACCATTGAGATCGCAAACGATGTCAAGGTAAGGGTTGACAAGAACGCAGTCCTGAGAGACCCTTCCGACATGGAGAAGAAGTGATCTCTGACAAATATTGACTGGCAATGACGGCAGACGAGAAAAAGAAAAGAAGAAGCATCCTTAACAGGGAACTGCCTGTTTTTGCTTTTTTTCTTCTGCTGTCATTTGTCTTCTGGTATCTTAATGAGCTTGGTAAGGAGCTGGACGGGACAATAAACTATCCTGTCCGGTACATTAATCCGCCTAAAGACCGAATTATTACAGGTGATCTGCCCGGCAAGCTGGAGATGGATCTCAGGGGGCCGGGTTATTCGATCCTCAAGATGAAGCTCTCAGGCAGCAGGGCTCCCGTAGTGATTGATTTCACCAGGGTCGCCCCTAAGAGAATCCCCGGAACAACTCCTCATTATTACCTTGTAACATCGGGACTCATACAGAGCTTTGCCAAACAGTTGCATGCTGATTTTGAGATTATATCCATTCATCCTGACACACTCTTTTTCGGCTATGACAAGCTGGTGACAAGAAGGATGGCAGTGCTTCCCGATCTTAAGCTGGATGCACCGCCGGGGACACGGATTGTTCTGGTACCTGATCCGGACAGTGTTACGGTCACCGGTCCGGAGCATGTACTTGACACCCTGAGGGGTATTTCAACGCAACGCCGGTCATACAGCAGGATGGAAGGCAATTTCAGGGTTAAGGTGCCTCTTGAATTCCCTGAATATCTGGAGACAGCGCAGAAAAGGGTATCTGTCGAGGTCACATTTCTTGACAGGGATGTCTCTCTGTTCAGTCTGAAAAACAGCCGTACTAATTAACTCCGGGCTGCATGGCAAGACGACTGGGCATAACAGGCGGCATAGGGAGTGGCAAGACAACAGTATGCAGGATATTCAGGGTCCTCGGAGTGCCTGTATTCGTAGCTGACGTCGCAGCCAGGCAGCTGATGAACAATGACCCGTCAATACGGTCAGAGATAAATGAAATTGCGGGTAAGGACCTGTATGAGGGGGGTGAGCTTGACCGCAGAGAACTTGCACGGCTGATCTTCAATGAGCCTGATATGTTGCAGAAGGTCAATGCTTCTGTCCACCCTGCAGTCCTCCGCGAATTTGAGGCATGGTCCTCAGCCATTGATGCACCCTATGTGATTATGGAAGCAGCGATACTATTTGAGGCAAGGGCTGACCGGCTGGTTGACAGGGTCATATCAATATCAGCCCCTGTGGAGGAGCGCATCTCGCGTGTCATGGGCCGCAGCGAGATCAGCCGCGAAGAGGTGCTTGAACGGATAAACAACCAGATGGAGGATAATGAACGGGAAGAGCAGTCATATTATGTCATCAATAATGCTGACAACGAAATGATTATACCGGAGATACTAAAGATCCACGGTGATATGCTCCGTCTTGCAGCAAAAGAGAGGTGATGGGAAGTTTTGCCAAGTGGATAGGGGGTGGATTGGGGTTTGTTGTTGGCGGACCGATAGGCGGGTTGCTGGGCTTCTTCATTGGCTCGGTGGTTGACAGCTCCAGGACGGTTACCTGGCAGCAGACGGGACGGCAGGTAAGACAGGGGACAACACCGGGTGATTTCGGCATGAGTCTTCTGGTACTCATCGCCGCGGTTATGAAAGCTGACGGCCGCGTGGTGAAGTCTGAACTCGATTATGTCAAGCGATTCTTTGTCAGTCAGTTCGGGCCCGATACTGCACAGGAAGCCCTGATGCTTCTCAGAGACCTCCTGAAACAGGAAATCCCTCTCCGCGACGTATGCGCGCAGATAAGGAAGAATATGGATTATCCCTCAAGGCTCCAGCTGATACATATACTGTTCAACATTTCAGCTGCTGACAGTCGATATGAACCTGCAGAGGTAAGGGTAATAAAGGCCATATCCGATATGCTGGGGATCTCAGCAACAGACTATGAGTCAATACAAAATATGTTTGTCCCCTCCACTGATGCGGCTTATCGTATTCTGGAGGTTGAACGGTCGGCTACTGACGAAGAGCTCAAGAAAGCTTACCGTAAGATGGCATTGAAATACCATCCTGACAAGGTGGGTCACCTGGGTGAAGAGTTCAGAAAAACGGCCGAGGAGAAGTTCAAGTCTGTGAACGGAGCATGGGAGAAAATAAAAAAGGAGCGAAACATCGTATAATAAGTATCTGAAATACAATCATTAACAATTAATTAAAAGAGATGAATCTGAAAGATATTCTGGCGATTTCCGGTGAAGGGACACTCTTCAAGTTCATTGCACAGGGCAAGAATGCAGTCATCGTGGAGAACCTTGAGACCGGCCGGCGCCTCAGTGCAGGAGCTACCGCCAAGGTAAGTGCTCTTGAGGAGATAGCTATTTTCACAACGGGTGAAGACCTGCCGCTGGGCAAAGTGATGGACAGGATATGGGAGAAGGAGAACGGCGGTGAGGCCGTCTCCCACAAACTTCCCGATGCAGAACTTAAGAAGTACTTCACTGAAATGCTTCCCGAGTATGACCGGACAAGGGTTTACACTTCGGACATAAAGAAAGTGCTGCACTGGTATAACATCCTTCATAAGCTTAACCTCCTGGTGAAGGAGGAAGAGCCAAAGGCTGAGACTGAAGCGGAGGCGGAGGCGGAGACAGAGGTCAAGCCCAAAGCTAAGGCCGGTGCTGTGAAAAAGGAGGGTGCCGGAGAGGGCGCTGCAAAGAAAGTTACAAAGAAAAAGGCAACCGGGAAAGAGTAATATGTCCGTTACCAACTTTGGCGGCGAAGAGGTGGTCTGCGGATACGATGAATCAGAGATCATCATCATCCCTGTCCCTTATGACGCCACGAGTACTTACATAAAAGGTGCTGACAGGGGCCCTGCTGCGATACTGGAGGCTTCTCCGGCTCTTGAGTTTTATGATATAGAGACACGCACCGAGGCTTACAGGAAGGGTATCTTCACCCTCGCTCCGTTAGTGACCGGACCGGATCCTGAGGAGGTGACCGAAGCGGTTTTCGGAACTGTCTCACGACTCCTGGCTGAAAAGCGCTTTCCGGTAGTCATAGGTGGCAACCACACTGTGAGCGTCGGAGCATTCCGTGCTGTTGCAGCTGTTTTTAAGAACCTTACCATACTGCAGCTTGATGCCCATTCTGACCTCAGGCCGGTATATGAGGGTTCACCTCTGAATCATGCATGTGTAATGTCAAGGGCGAAGGAGTGTGCCCCTGTGGTACAGGTGGGCATCAGGAGCATGGCTTACGAGGAGCTGCCGTATGCCGACAGCAGCAGGATTTTTTATGCCCATGAGCTGTGGGCTGACAGGTCGCTCTGGGCCAGGGCTGCAGACCTCCTTACAGAGAATGTTTATATAACCGTAGACCTGGATGTCTTTGACCCTTCAGTGATGCCTTCTACCGGCACACCTGAGCCGGGTGGGCCTGATTACAGGGAGGTGATGGCGTTCCTCAGGGAGGTCTTCAGAAGATATAATGTCGTTGGCTTTGACGTTGTGGAGCTGTGCCCCTCAGAGACGAACAAGGCACCCGACTTCATGGCAGCAAAGATCATCTACCAGATGCTCAGCTACAAATATTCGGACTGAGGTTCTCAATAATCCTTATCGAAACTCTTTGCCTCCTCCCAGATGACATTCATCTCGTCAAGGCTCATGTCATGCAGTGATCTTCCCTGTACCAGGGTCTGTTGTTCCAGGTAGTTAAACCTGCTTATGAATTTTCTGTTTGTCTTTTCCAGGGCCGTTTCAGGGTCAATCTCATAAAGCCTGGCAGCATTTATTATTGAAAAGAAGAGGTCACCCAGTTCGGCCTCGATATCCTCCTTTTTCCCTTCAGCAACCTCGTGCTTCAGCTCATCGAGTTCCTCGGTCACCTTGTCCCATATCTGTTCCCTGTTTTCCCAGTCAAAGCCCACACCCCTGACTTTTTCCTGTATCCTGTTGGCTTTCACGGTCGCCGGAAGTGATGCCGGCACTCCCGATAATACCGGTTTATATTCAGGGTGTTCATTCATCTTGAGTTTTTCCCAGTTCTCTTCCACCTCGCTGGCACCGCGGGTAACACTTACATCACCGAACACATGAGGGTGCCTGTATACAAGCTTTGTGTTTATGCTTTCAAGAACATCGCCCATGTCAAAGAGTCCCTCCTCCGAGCCAATCTTTGAATAGAACACTATGTGCAGCATGAGGTCTCCCAGCTCTTTCTTCAGGCTGTCATAGTCATTCATTATAATAGCTTCGGCAAGCTCATAAGTCTCTTCAATGGTCAGCTTTCTCAGGGTCTCCTTGGTCTGCTTCTGATCCCACGGACACTTCTCTCTCAGCTCATCCATAATATCCAGGAGCCTGCTAAATTCTTTGATCGCTTTGTCTCTCATCCGATGTTTGGTATTTAAAAAAGTCCGTTCCCTGCCTTCGTGCTGTTTCTGACCTCAACCCGCACTGCATCACCTGTATCGATCCCAAAAAGCTGGCAGAGGTTTGCACCATTGACAGATATTTCAAGCAGATCGATGCTGTTAAACCGTGACACCAGTTCTCCGACAGGCTCGTCACTGTAGAGGAGGCTTATTTTTTCAGTATGGTACTTGTTGCTCTTGATGAGGATCCGGAATGCCCTGCCGTCGAATACCCTCGAGAAAATCTCCCTGGTGATATTTGTGATTGCGTTGCCGTATGAATCAATGAAGATGACGCTGCCGATGATCACATCGCGGTCTATGGTAGCTCTCAGCGGAACCCTCTCAGAGACTCCCTTCACTTTTCTTCCGAGAGACTCGGGGCTCTTTCCTCCGCTGATTGCTGCGGCAGTCCTGACGAAAAGAGATATTTCGTCACTATGGTCCTGATTGTCAAGCGATACTGTCAGGTCAGGCTCCGAGTTGAGTATCAGGTTAAAGATGCCGTTATCAGCCCCTATGAACCAGTGTCCCCTTGCTTTTACGAGCAGATGAGGCTGTTCGCCTGACCCTTCGCTGCTGACAAAAATAAGGTGTATCGTCCCTTCCGGATAGTGGCTGAAGGTGTTCCTGATGACGAAAGCCCCGTGCATGATGTTCAGCGGAGGGATGGCAGATGCGTTGTTTATCACTACTGCCCCGGGACAGAGGCTGCTCAGCTTGCCCCTCAGTATCCCGTGAAAGAAATCGTCCTCCCGCCACTCCGTCGTCAGTGTGATAATTGCCATCCTCAAAATAGTTACAGCAAAGATAATCTTCTGAAAAAAATAAACTTACTTTGTGAGAAGCCAGAAATAAAATTTTAGATAGACTGTAAGTATTTGGAAAACAGAGTTAAGAGAGAAAAAGAGTTAACGAGAGGATGACAGAGAGAGTGATTTTGCTTGAAGGGATAGACCCTGTTTTGCTATTTGGCCCCGGCAACAGGCTGCTCGACCAGATACAGGGATATTTTCCGAAGATAAAGATCATTGCAAGGGGAAGTGAGTTGAAATGTGTTGGTGAGGCGGAAGAGGTCTCACTCTTTGCAGGTAAGATGGAGGAGTTGCTTGATTATTACCGGCATTTCAACAGGATCGATGAGAATGATCTTGAGCGTCTGCTTCTGGATGAGGATCACATGCGCACAGCCTCAAGCGGAGACTTTGAGGATGCTCTCGTCTTCGGAACGAATGGAAGACCTGTCAGGGCCCGTACGGTTAACCAGTTGCTTCTGGTAAAAGATTACAGCGCCAATGACCTTATCATTGCCGAAGGACCGGCAGGAACGGGTAAGACCTACACGGCCATTGCTCTTGCAGTGAGGGCTCTGAAGAACCACGAGGTGAAGAAGATCGTTCTTACACGCCCTGCTGTGGAAGCCGGTGAGAGGCTTGGTTTTCTGCCCGGTGACATGAAGGATAAGCTGGATCCATATCTGCAGCCTTTGTATGACGCACTACATGATATGATTCCGGGACGCAAGCTCGAACAGTGGATTGAAGACGGAACGGTACAGATAGCCCCGCTGGCTTTCATGCGGGGGCGGACTCTTGAGAACAGCTTCGTCATACTCGATGAGGCACAGAATGCAACGATTAACCAGCTTAAAATGTTCCTTACCCGCATGGGGATGAACTCAAAGTTCATCCTTACCGGCGACACAACACAGATTGACCTCCCCAGGAGAAGTGATTCGGGACTGCTGCAGGCAATACGCCTTCTTACGGGCATTGAAGGAATTTCTGTCATCCGCTTCGATGAAAGAGATATAGTCAGGCACCGGCTCGTGAAACATATCGTGAGGGCCTATGACACAGAAGAGAAAAACCAAAAAGAGGACAAGAACAACTAATAAGATAATAACATGGCAAAAGCAATAACAGCAACTGACTTCAGTTTTCCGGGGCAGAAGAGCATTTATAAAGGGAAGGTAAGAGATGTATACAATATTGATGACAAATATCTTCTGATGGTGGTCACTGACCGTATCTCAGCATTCGATGTGGTACTGCCTGAGGGGATACCTTACAAGGGCCAGGTTCTTAACCAGATAGCTGCCATGTTCCTCGAGAGGGTGAAAGATATTGTCCCGACCTGGAATATCGCCACTCCCGATCCCAATGTGACGGTGGGGCACTGGTGCAAAACTTACCCTGTTGAGATGATTGTAAGAGGTTATCTTACCGGAAGTTCATGGAGAACATACAAGTCAGGGGCACGTGAGCTGTGCGGGATACCACTCCCTGAAGGAATGAGAGAGCATCAGCGATTTGAAAAGCCGCTGATTACTCCTACAACCAAGGCCGAACACGGTATGCATGACCAGGATATTTCGGTCGAAGAGATAATAAGGTCAGGTCTGGTCCCGGAGGATGAGTACCGCATGCTCGAGGACTATTCTATGAAGCTCTTCCTTAAGGGTTCAGAAATAGCCGCAGAACATGGCCTGATACTTGTTGATACAAAATATGAGTTCGGGAAACGTGACGGAAAAATTTATCTTATTGACGAGATACACACCCCTGACAGTTCTCGTTACTTCTATGCCGACGGATATGAAGAACGTTTTGCCAGGGGTGAGCAGCAGAAGCAGCTGTCGAAGGAATTTGTGCGTGAGTGGCTTATGGCCAACGGCTTCCAGGGGAGGAGCGGTGAAAAGGTACCTGAAATGACCCCCGGATTTGTTACAGAGATATCTGAACGGTATATTGAGCTGTATGAGAAGATCACCGGACAAAGGTTTCTGAAGGCAGAGGGGGAAGACCCGATCAGAAGAATTGAAAAAAATGTTGCAGCATTTCTTGCTGATCTGAAATAAAGACATTGAAAAGCTGTTTTTTGAGTATGATAATTTACCTTGCAATGAACAACGGAACTGCCATGTCTCCAAAACATGCTCTGAAAACCCTGCTGATTATGGCGGCACTGCTGGTGTCTTCATCAATGACTGCCCAGGTGCCTGTTGAGGTATCAAAACAGAAGATCGTCGCAGAGGGCAGGATATACTATATGCATGCAGTGCAAAAGGGACAGACTCTCTACTCAATTTCCAAAGCATACAATGTAAAGGTTGATGATATCACCCGTGAGAACGTGATAACTGATAACGGAATACAGGAGGGTCAGATGCTAAAGATACCGGCATCATCAGCGTCTCCTGCAGCAGATGCGAAGGCAGCAGCCACTGTCAGCGGGGAGCCGAAGACTCAGCCAAACGCGCAGACGCCTGCGCAGACGCCTGCGCAGACTACAGTGCCTGCTCCTGCTCCTGCCGCTACCGCTGCTGCAACAACACCACCATCTTCCGCTTCCTCAACCTCCAAAAGCCCCGGCACACAGGATCCGAGGTTCATATACCACAGGGTGGCAAGAGGAGAGACACTCTCATCAGTTTCACGCGAGTACGGCATCTCTGTCAGGGAGCTTAAGAAAGCGAACAAGGGTTTGCTCTTCCCCCGTGAGGGAGACTACCTGCTGATACCACGCGACAAAGTCTCTCCCGGTAATGCTCAAAAACAACAGGCACAGGTTCCTGAGAAGGCTATTATTGCCGGTGATGTTACTGACACCATAAGTGTATCTGACACCTCAATTGTGTTTACAGTTCCGTCTGCAAAGACACTGATAACAGAACTGAGCGGTTCAGTGAAGGTCGCGGTCATGTTGCCCTTCTTCATTAATGAAAACAGTGTCAGATCATATATTGATTCAACGAAAAAGGACTCAAAGGGCAAGAAGATTTACAAAGAAGTTGTTATGCCCGGTGAGTGGATATATGAAGGCAGTGTTCCCTTCCTGGAATTGTATGAGGGCATACTGATAGCTGTTGACAGCCTGCGTGCGCTGGGACTCACGGTTGAACTTGATGCCTATGATACGGGAGGAGATACGGAACAGATAAACAGCCTTATCTCTTCAGGGCGGCTCAATGATGCTGACCTGATCATCGGGCCGGTATATTCAAGTAATCTGAGTACCCTGTCACAGTGGGCTGCCGGGCACTCCATCCCTGTTGTCTCGCCGGTGCCGCTGCGCGACCAGAACATACTCAGCAACAGACCGACACTCTTCAGGGTTCACCCGTCGGTAAGCGTGGCACAGGATATCTCTGTGACTGAGCTCAGATCACACAGGGGCAGCAACATACTTTTTCTCTATTCAGACACTCTGATGAGTGATCCGCTTACATCTGAATACTGGAATAAGATATCGACGGCCATGCAGCCTTCCGGACCTGATGACAGCACCATTGTCACCGCGCAGTATTTTACCGGACTGATACCCAGGAATGATACATACAGGGGGGTAAGCTCACTCGAGAGCCTCATCATGCCTGACAGGGAGAATATCATTATACTGGCCTTCACCGAGACGCCAAAGGTCAGCTCTGCATTCTCCACCCTGCATACCCTTTCACGTAAATACAGCATCAAAGTAATGGGCTACCCTGAGATCATCTCTCTCGAGACGATTGATCTCAGGTACTATTATGATCTTGAGCTCTTTATCCCGGCAGAGAGCTATATTGATTTCAACAGCAGCACGGCATCATGGTTCATGAGGTCATTCAGGAAGAATTTTGGTACCGAGCCGATGGCAGAGAGCTTCGCCTGGAGAGGCTTTGACATAGCATTTTATTTTATCGGCGGTATTGCGAGCCATGGCAATGCCTTCATCAGTGACCCCGGCATCTTCAATCCTGAACTCGTGTGTCTTGACCCCGACTTCAGAAGGAGTAGCCTCAGTGACGGTTATGAGAACAAAGGGATGTTCATCATGCATTACAGGAAAGACATGACCATCGAGGTCCTGAAACCGGCACATCCTGCATATTGACATTGCGGAAGAACAAATAAAAGGTTCCTGCGGAATAATTCGACCTGGAGAGCTGTCTATTACCTGAACTTCGGATATGACTTACAATGGTCTTACAGATGAGCAGCTTGTCAGCCTTGCACTAAACGGAGACAGGCAGTCGTTCAGTGAGATCGTTGAGAGATACAGGAAGATGGTGGCCAGAACCGTGAAGGGGATGCTCGGCGATAATGTTTATGCGGAAGACATCGGACAGGATGTTTTTGTCAGGCTCTATCACTCTCTCTCTGAGTTCAGGGGCGAAGCGAAGCTTCCTACTTATATAAACAGGATTGCTGTCAACCTGACGCTCAATGAGATAAAAAGAAGAAAAAGGTCATCGGGAGTATTTGTAAATGAAGATCAGGGGCGGGAAACACTTTATGACATGACCGATGAAAACGATCATGACAGGCGCGACACCAAGGAGATTATCGGGAGGGCACTGGCAATGCTGGAACCGCGATTCAGGGCGGTGGTAGTGATGAGAATGCTTGAAGGTTATTCCACGAGGGAGACAGCCGAGGTGCTTGGAATACCGGTTGGTACGGTGCTTTCAAGGCTGTCAAGGGCACAGGAGCAGTTGAGGACTATTATAAAAGAGTACAGATGAATAAGGAACAGATAATGCGGCTGGTAGAATTGCTCGGCGATGATTCCGTGCCGGGACCGGAAGAGAAAGCCCATGTGGAAGAGATCCGGGGCTCTTATGATTTCGAGGCCGGTTTCACCGGAAGGGTGATGCAGAGGCTCGAAGGTATGCAGCCCGGGAGACTGTATGAGGGCCTAATACTCTCAATGAATTCACTCTTTCTGCGGATTGCCGTTACCGGCGCCGCCGCAATTGTCCTGCTCGCCGTCTCAGTCTTTCTTTCCGGAGGCAACTTCTCATTCGAGACCCTGCTGGGCCTTGGTGACACAGCAGAGGAAGGCATGATATCACTTCTTACCGGTAATTATTGAAAACCATGAAAACAAAAGCAATAATAATAGTAATCGCCACACTTCTGATAGGGTTTCTGCTGGGGATGCTCACCTCTGCGCAGATAAGGCATTCAAAGCTCAGGAAGATGCGTATGTCAGTCAGCGGCAGGGACTTTGCAGAGATGATGATGGAGGTGATCAATCCTGATGATCAGCAGCGTATTGAGCTTGAGAAAGTTATGAAGAGCTATGAAAAGAGGACGCGTGAGATGCAGTCAGGGTTCAGAAGGGATTTCGACTCGGTTTCAACGGCCTTCAAGAGGGATATTGACACCCTTCTTACACCTGATCAGCTTGCCAGAGTGCGCGAGATGGAGGCAAGAAACCGTGAGATGATGGAGAAGATGAACAGGAGCAGGCGCGAGTGGCACCCTTACAAGGGTGACAGAGGCAAACCTTATGACAAAAAGGATCCGCCGCCGGGTGATCGTCATCCCTGACCCCTGTCTTCAAGGCTCATCAGGACATAGTCAAGCACTATCGGGAGATCATCAGGAGAAACCCCGTTTTTTATCAGCACGGCAGAGTCTTCTGAAAAGACTGATACGAAGGCCTCAGCCGTAATTCCTCCTTCAGCAACAGCACTGAGATAAAGCTCTATGGCCTTTTGCGGGTTACCCTGGCAGAGAGCCAGATGGCCCATGTTGACCCTGTCATGCGGGGTCAGAGAGCTCTCTGTGATCCGTTCAAAATAGCCCGCCGCCTCCGTGAACCGGCCGGTGACAAGGAAACACCATGCGATAGGCCTCAGCACCCTGACATTACCGGGGTTCTCATACTCGATACGGAAATAATGCTTCAGGGCTTTGTCATAGTTGCCAGTGTCAAGATAACAGTGGGCAGTAACGAGGACGGTGTTAAGATCATCAGGGTCACTCTTGAGAATCCTCAGGTATAATTTCAATGCTTCCTGCACTCTGCCCAGCTTCCTGAGGCAAAATCCCATCTTC
>JALOMM010000200.1 GCA_025455535.1 Bacteroidales bacterium
CGCACATTCCCCTTGCCCCTTGCTCCTTGCCCCTTGCTCCTTGCCCCTCCTTTTACTACCTTTGCAGAAATTTTCACCAATGAACTTTGACTTTATCGAGATAGTGGCCACATTCATGGTCCTGTTTGCAATCATTGACATACCCGGCTCAATCCCTATAATACTGAATATCAAGGCTAAAACAGGCAGCATCAATGCCGGCAAGGCAACCCTGGTATCTCTCGGCATATTCCTCGCCTTCCTGATCTTCGGCGAGAAACTGCTGGGGCTCTTCGGCATCGACGCCAACTCTTTCGCCATCGCCGGCTCTTTTATCATTTTCCTGCTCGGGATGGAGATGGTTCTCGGAGCAGAATTCTTCAAACATGACTCCCCCGGCGGAGGGACAATCGTCCCGATCGCATTCCCGCTTATTGCCGGTGCAGGATCAATAACCACAATACTCTCACTAAGAGCCGAATACCAGACTGTCAATATACTTATCGCCCTGCTTCTCAACATGATCATCGTCTACGTAGTTCTCCGTATGACATCAACCATTGAGAAGTGGCTCGGTCCTACCTGGCTGCATATCCTGAAGAAGTTCTTCGGGATTATCCTGATAGCGATTGCTGTCAGACTCTTTTTAAATAACACCGGACTGAACCTGCCGCATGGCTCATGAGGTGACCATCTATACCGACGGAGCATGCAGCGGCAACCCCGGCCCGGGCGGCTACGGGGTGGTGCTTATCTCCGGTCGCCACAGGAAGGAGCTCTCTGAAGGATTCCGTCTGACCACCAATAACAGGATGGAACTCCTGGCCGCCATCACCGGCCTTGAAGCCCTGAAAAACCCGGGCACAACGGTGAAACTGAATACCGACTCACAGTACCTTGTCAATGCGGTCAACAAAGGATGGCTGTTCGGCTGGGAAAAGAAACATTTCGCAAAGAAAAAAAACCCGGACCTCTGGATCCGGTTTCTGGATGTCTACAGACGCCATAAAGTGACTCTGATCTGGATCAAAGGACATAATAACGATCCTGAAAATGAGCGGTGTGACACACTGGCAGTAGCTGCTTCAAAAAACACTCTGCTGGCCGATGACACCGGGTATCGTCCGGAGAATGACAGCAGCTCACTGCTCTGACCTTTTGAAAACAATCGTTGTTAATAATTAAAAATATTGCAAATTTGCAAAAAAGGGGAAACATG
The DNA here is from genome assembly GCA_025455535.1 of Bacteroidales bacterium. Classification (GTDB taxonomy): domain Bacteria; phylum Bacteroidota; class Bacteroidia; order Bacteroidales; family VadinHA17; genus SR-FBR-E99. The sequence continues at coordinate 1,199 of JALOMM010000200.1, forward strand.
AACAGTTATATAACCAAGGCCACTTCAAGCTCACCGGAGATCTACCTCAGCCCGGAAGAAAACAGATTCGAGATATCGGGCAGATCTGCCCCGGAGGATGTACGCAGCATATATTACCCGGTATTAGAGTGGATTGATAAATTCGTAACCGAAGTCTCGGTGAAAAGCCCCTACAATCACAAGAACCCGCTGCTGTTTAAATTCGACTTCGAATATTTCAACTCCTCTTCAGCCAAATTTCTTTATGATATCATCTACAGGCTGAAAGAACTTATTGATACGGGAGTACCCGTCAAAGTGGAATGGTATCATGACGCTGAGGATACCGATTTGCGGGATGCCGGTGAAGACCTGGCAATTCTGCTTGAAATGCAGTTCACCTACATCCCCAAAGAAGGCAAAAAGTGATGAGAGGACCGGCAGAACTATATGCTCTGCTTAATGACCTTCAGATACCCTTTGAGTATCATGAACACCCGCCCGTAGCCACCGTTGAGGAGGCTATGAAATACTGGGCCCCCATAAAATCAGGGCACTGCAAGAACATCTTCTTCCGTAATCACAAGGGCGACAGGCACTACCTCGTGATACTCTATTATGACTCCCAGCTTAATATCAGGGAGCTGGAACAGAAACTGCGCCAGGGGAAGCTCTCGTTTGCCTCCGACAGGAGACTGATGCAGTACCTCGGAGTCACCCCCGGGTCAGTCTCCCCCTTCGGACTCATCAATGATCATACACACCATGTCCATCTTTTCATTGACAGCTCACTGATGGAGCACGAGCGTCTCTCCTTCCATCCCAACACCAACACTGCCTCGCTCATCATCCCCCGTGAAGGGCTGTTCAGATTTCTCGCTCACACCGGCAACACCTACGAATTCATCTGAACAACTTCGCCCTCTCGCCCTCTCGCTTCGCCCAATGCCCCCGGCTACATCCTGTCACCTTATTTAGAATAACTCTAAATACTTTCTTCTGAGCAGCATACACTCCCCTTTGCCGGTCTTTATTCAGGATTTGCATTTTGGACCTTTACCCTTACCGCCATGAAGAGAATATCATTCATTGCCCTTGTGGCATTTATATGCACTCTGGCAAGTGCACAGACCCCCGGAGAGAAAAAAAACTACAGAGCGACATTCACCTCTAACCCCCCGCTGATTGACGGGGTGGTTGATGACGAGAGCTGGCAGATTCTGCCTTGGGAAGGGGACTTTATCCAGTTTGAACCGGTCAACGGAGGACCAGCATCACAAAAAACCGAATTCAAGGTTCTCTTTGACGAAGACAATATTTATGTTGCCATAAAAGCATGGGACACCGCCCCTGACAGCATCATCAGACGCATCTCACGACGTGATAACGCTGACGGCGACTTTGTCGGTATATCATTCGACAGTTATCATGATCTGCGGACAGGATTTACTTTTATCGTAAATGCCGCAGGGGTGAAGAACGACTTTATCTGGTCAAATGACGCACAGAACGAAGATGACACATGGGACCCTATCTGGTTCACCAAAGCCGAAGTTTATGACTGGGGATGGGCCGCCGAGTTGAAGATACCCCTGAGCCAGCTGAGATTCAGGATATCAGACGGCGGAGTATGGGGGATGGAACTGTTCAGACAACAGCATCGTAACCAGGAAATGACAACCTGGCAGTTCATCGACCGCAACTCATCAGGGCTGGTTCATAACTTCGGGGAGATAAGCGGCCTGCAGGGCATCAGGCCACGCAAACAGGCTGACATTACCCCCTTCGCGGTGGGCAGCTACGAAAGCTATGAGGAAGAGGAGGGTAATCCGTTTGCCGCCGGCTCCGACTTCAAGGCAAACGCCGGTCTTGATGCAAAGATCGGCATAACAAACAACATGACCCTTGACCTCACTGTCAACCCTGACTTCGGCCAGGTGGAGGCCGACCCCTCTGAGGTAAACCTCACAGCCTATGAGACCTTCTTCGAAGAGAAGAGACCTTTCTTTATTGAAGGAAAAAGCATCACAAGCTTTAAGGTGGGTATCGGTGACGGCGACATAGGCAATGATAACCTTTTTTATTCCAGAAGAATAGGCCGCAGCCCTCACCTCTATGCTGAGACGGGTGAGAATGAGTATGCCTCGTCACCCCGTAATACGCCTATCATCAGCGCTGCAAAAGTAACCGGCAAAACGTCTGACGGACTATCCGTCGGCATACTCGAGGCCGTGACAGCGGAGGCAAAGGCAGAGATCGACTCGCTGGGCGAGAGAAGCTTCCAGACGGTCGAGCCGCTGACAAACTATCTCGTCACCAGGGTCATGAAAGACTTCGGTGGTGGCAGAACCATCATAGGAGGTGCCTATACCAACACTCACCGCTTCCTTGACGGCACCGGGATCAACAGCCTGGTTACAAACGCCAACACAGCCGGGATAGACTTCACCCGCTATTTCGGAAAAGAACGGGAGTGGATGCTCTCCTCATCCGCCGCTGTAAGCAACCTCACAGGCAGCACGGAGGCAATCGAAGCCCTTCAGTATTCATCTGCTCATTATTTCCAGAGGCCCGACGCTGACTATGTTGAAGTTGATCCGACAAGGACATCACTTAACGGACACGGAGGTAACATCCAGTTTTGCAGCCTTCGGGCTATGGAAATCTCCGGGCTTTGATATCAATGACCTTGGATTTATGCAGAAGGCAGACGAATTGAATGCAATTTTCTGGTCTGCCTATACAATTGACAAGCCGTTCAGTATCTTCCGAAGGATAAGATTCAACGGCAACCAGTGGAACTTCTGGGACTGGGGCGGCACCTTCCTCAACATCGGCGGAAACCTGAGCCTCTTCACACAGTTCAAAAACCTATGGACCCTTAACATCGGAGGCAATTATAATGCCGAGTCAACTGACAATACCAAGCTGCGCGGAGGACCGGCAATGTACATCCCGGCAAACACCAACTTCTTCATGAACGTAGGAAGCAACTCGTCCAGAAAGCTCTCGGCAGATTTCTTCGGGAACATAAACCAGGGGGCGGAAAACTCATCCCGGTCAATTAATGCAGGGGTGGAACTGACAGCAAAACCGGGACAGTCATTTTATATAAGTATCTCACCGTCAATATCCGACCGGTACAACGAGCTTCAGTATGTAACCAGGAAAACATACGGTGATGAAGACCGTTATATCCTGGCCACCATCAACCAGCAGATACTCCGCATGTCATTGAGATTAAACTACAATATCACACCTGACCTCACCATACAGTACTGGGGACAGCCCTTCCTGGCAGCAATGGATTACAGTGAATACAAGATGGTAACAGATCCGAAGGCCGATGCCTTCACAGACCGTTTTCATACTTACACAGAGGACGAGATCAGTTACAACCAGGATGAGAACCGCTATTACATCGATGAAAACACAGACGGGACAAGCGACTATAGCTTTGGTAACCCTGACGGTAACTTTGATGAATTTCTTTCTAACCTGGTGGTGCGCTGGGAGTACCGCCCGGGTTCGATTATTTATGTGGTATGGTCACAGAACAGGGGGTATTTTGATAATACCGGGGAGTTCTCTATGAGCCAGAACATGTCAAATCTCTTCTCGACCAACAAACCGTATGACACGTTCCTGGTGAAGTTCACCTACAGGTTCGGACTGCGGTAAAGACCAGAATGCAGAGGACGGGGCTAGCGTGAAGATTTTTTACCCGCACATTTTATCGGAAACTGACCGATTGTATCTGTGAAAATTATTTGCATAAATTTGTGCTGCCATAAAACTGACACCCCTGAAACCTGACTGAGATGAAGAGCTATATTTCTGCACTGCTGTTACTGATTTCCCTCTCTCTGAGCGGCCAGGAATATGAAAAAAGGACATACACAACCGTCAGGATAAGCACCCCCCCGGCCATCAACGGCGAGCTTGACGATGAAGCATGGACAATGGGTGAGTGGGGCGGAGACTTCTTTCAGTTTGAACCCGCAGAAGGAGCTCCGGTAAGGCAGAAAACTGAATTTAAAATACTTTATGACGACTCAAACGTCTATATAGCAGTAAAGGCATATGATACTGCGCCAGACAGCATCGTCGCAAGGATGGACCGCCGTGATGAAACAGACGAGGGAGATGCGGTAATGATTGCCCTCGATTCATATTTTGACCAGCGTACCGCCTTTGGATTCGGCGTCAGTGCTGCTGGCGTCAAAGGTGATCTCATCTGGACCGATGATGGAATGAATGAAGACGAGACCTTTGACCCGATATGGTATGTTAAGACAGGCATCTATGACTGGGGGTGGGCGGCAGAGATGCGGATCCCTCTTACCCAGCTGCGCTTCTCGGCAAGTGAAAACCAGATATGGGGACTGGAAGTGATAAGAGAAATATACAGGCATGATGAGACTGACCTCTGGCAGCCGATTGCCAGAAATGCATCAGGACTTGTGCATAATGCAGGGCTTCTCAATGGCCTCAGTAATATAAAACCTCGTACTCTCTTTGACCTGACTCCCTACGGCGTGGCCAAGCTCGAGACTTATGAAGGGGAAGAGGGTAACCCATGGCTCGACGGCTCTGACTTCAAGGTCAATGCAGGCCTCGATGCCAAGATAGGCATCACAAACAACATGATAATGAGCCTCACCCTCAATCCTGACTTCGGCCAGGTCGAGGCAGACCCCTCTGAGGTAAACCTGACTGCTTTTGAATCATTCTTCCGCGAGAAGAGACCATTCTTTGTTGAAGGGAAGAACATAACCAGCTTCGGACTCGGGATAGGCGACGGAGATGTCGGCAACGATAATCTTTTCTATTCCAGGAGGATAGGACGAAGCCCCAGGCATCCTGCAAGTCCTGATGACGGCGAATATGCCTACACCCCTGCCTTCATCCCCATCATCGGAGCAGCAAAGCTTACGGGCAAATCGGGCTCAGGCCTGTCGGTAGGGGCTATTGATGCCGT
>JALOMM010000024.1 GCA_025455535.1 Bacteroidales bacterium
TGCAGCTCATGACCGGCCCACCCGACGCAGGCAGCCGGGAGCAGGAGGTGAGTTCAATCTCAAGGGCACTTAAAAGCATTGCCAAGGAGCTTGCAGTGCCAGTACTGGCTCTTTCACAGCTTAACAGATCTGTGGAGACGAGGGGAGGGAACAAGAAACCGATGCTGTCAGACCTGCGTGAGTCAGGTGCCATAGAACAGGATGCCGATATGGTTGTCTTTATTCACAGACCTGAAAAGATGGGAGTATCACAGTTCGAAGACGGGCAGTCGACAAAAGGTCATGCCGATATAATTCTTGCCAAAAACCGTAACGGCCCGACAGACGAGATACTGCTTTACTTCAAGGAAGACAGGGCAATGTTTGTTGAGCCTGATGAGTTTGGTACAGAGGTTACTTTCCCGGCTTCGACGTCAGGTGTCTTTACCCGGGGGTCAAAGATGAACGATGATCTCTCATCTGACTACAGCGACTTCTCGCCCGAAGACAATGCCCGTAAACCTTCGTTCTGATTGTCAGTCGAATTTCAGTGTCAGCCTTAGCCCTATTCCATGCCATGACAGATCATTGAAGCCGGCATAAACGCCTACTTCTGCCATAAAGAAGATCTCGCTGAGGGCATACCCGGCCTCGTAATAAAAGCCCTCGTAAGGTGTCCATAATCCTGAGAAGCTGACCTTCTCTCTTGTCAGAGTATTGCTCAGCCCTGGTAACCTCTTAAGCACAAGGATGGAAGAGTAGTAACGCAGATGTGCTTCAGCGAAATATGACGGAGATGAAATGGAATAATAGGGTTTAAGGTAAAAGGCATCTTCATAGTTATTTATCAGGACCGGTGAAGCCTGTGTATTGAAGAAATGCATATCCTGAAGCTGAACGTTCTCCCTGTTCACAAAGCCTCCTCCGATGATGCGCCACGAGAATTCATTGAACGGACCGAAACGGTCAGAGCGGGTTATCTCAGCCCTGATCATGTCAAAATGGCCGGAGAGGGTATCATTGTAGTTGTACCCATGCTTCCACAGGAGGTTAAACGTCGGGTAATCAGAATCTTCGTATATTTTGTTCCCGTTTCTGATCCGGTAGGGCTGACGGGGAGTCCAGGTTAACTGGGCTGAGAACGAGAGGTTGCTGTGGCTGAATGATACCAATGGACTGTAACCTTCAACATCGCCAGACACAAAAGGATTATCGGGAATATTTGGGGTATACTCTTTCTCACTGCTGAAGAATGTGTATGAGGTTGTGTTTTCAAGAGGGTCTCTCTGCTCATACTTTGCCTGTAATGAAAGCGTTAATCCGTTTGCCAGCTCTCCGCGGTGTCCGGCAATGAGATAGAAACTGTTATACAGCTTCATCCAGTTCTCCGTAAAGAACAGTGATGATACCGTGTTTACCAGGGGATTTACCCCTGATGCTGCAAACTCATCGGAGCTGCTGCCGGCTCTTATGAAAAATGATGACCGGGTGAGAGGACTGTAAAGCAAATTGGCAGATACAGACCAGAGAAGCCTTTCACGGCTGAATGCATATCTTGCGGCAGGCGACAGGGAGAATCTTCCGTTTTCTCCTGTGCGCGTCGAATAGTTCAGTCCTGTGCCAAGAAGAAACCCGTCAACTGTGTTGAATGAGAAATTCCTGAGGTGAATCAGGCCGTCATAGTTCAGCGAGCTCTCATCCGAGAGCTGCCACCTTCTGCCGGCAAGTATATCCCTGGCTGTCTTCAGCACAGGGCTTTTCTCCTTTTCATCATCCTGTCCCGGTCCAAGATTAATGGTCAGGGAAGAGCTGTCACGGCTGGCAAGTCTTCCTGTATCTGCGCTTATGGTCCCGAGGCTTTTTACCTCTTCCGCTGTCAGCGGTATGGGCCTTACCCTCTCCCAGTAGGCTGAATCGCGCGGTATTGAATCCTTTTCAATAATATATGTTGTCTTGTCCTTTATCTCCAGCGAGCCCTTCTCCTCTTTTTCTGAGACTGTCTTTTCATTCAGCCTGGCAAGGCGTGACATATCGCGTGCGGTGAGCTCATCTTTGGAGAGAATAGCCTCGATTTCTCTCTCTGTTTCAGTCTTTGGCAGTTCAGCCCCGGGCCTGGCCGTTGCAACGTAGAAGGTCGAGGGGGGGGTGAGTGACCTGTCGGGCTCCACCTCCAGGTACTTGACTGCGCTCGTATATGAAGCCCTGGCTTTAATACCCAGTATCGAGATATCCATGCCAAACTCATGGCTGACAGGCATCCATATCTCCTCTTCCACAGGCGTATACAGCTGTCTGATTCTGATCGTGCCTGCCATATTCTCATTGGTGAGGTCAAGGGAGTGAATGGCCCACTGGTCCTCAACGATATAGATGACCCCGGTGAAAAGTTGCTGGCTCTTTCTCTTCGGTGTGACCTCTATTTTGTCAATGACATAATATCCCTGCGAGGTTGAGCCCATGAACCTGAAGTCATAGTGTGAGAAAGCATTCGGTGCGAGGGGTGAGATGGCCATCTCTGCCAGCACAGGCTGGTAAAAGCTCGCCTCGAGGTAATCCATTGGTGATGTCTCACTCTCGGGTATCGGCAGATTGGAACGTGATGAGATGACCTGGTTTACATAGCTGTCAGGTGCTGTGAATGTAATTATGTTTACTGATTCGACGACGTAGTACTCTCCCTCTTTAATCTGGATCTCATTGGCTTCGACCTTCATCTGTCGCTTGATCATCCGCGGCAGTTTTTCGATCTTTCCGCCCCCCTTCATATACACTTCTGCCTTGTAACTTCTGACCTGGTTCAGGTGGAAGGGGGCCATGCCGATCGCTTTGCGCATAATAAATTCTGCAGGGTCCTTGCCGGTTGCAGAGACCCTTACGGCAGGGATCTCGTAAAACTGTTCACTGAGCGAGACATCGGCAATGACGTCAGAGTTGCTGATGCTGACTTTCCTGGTTTCGGGTGAATATCCGAGGAACTGGTAGCTTACCGTATAGTTGCCGGCAGGGAGCGGCACCATGTAATACCCTTCATTATTCGATGTTGTTCCCTGCCTCAGCTCGGTGATATATACGGAAGCGCCTGAGAGAGGCATGCCTGACGCGTCTGTTATCCTCCCCTGCAGTGTCTGCCCGTTCATGGAGAGCCACAGCAGGGAGAGAGTAACCAGAAGTGTCAGTCTCCGGTACTGCATCACTCGGTCTCTTGTTCAGGGTGGTCCCTGAATGAGGTTCCAGCCACGATGATTACGAACTCTCCCCTTGGTGATGACGAGGTGAAATGTTCTATCAGAGATGCAAGCGTTCCCCTGACGGTCTCTTCAAATTTTTTTGTCAGCTCCCTGGAGACGGATGCCCTGCGGTCATCACCCAGCACAGCGGCCAGTTGCCCCAGTGTCTTGAGTACCCTGTAGGGTGACTCATAGAAAATCATCGTACGCTCTTCGCCGGCCAGTGAGGCGATCCTCTTCTGTCTCCCTTTCTTCTGAGGAAGGAACCCCTCGAAGCAGAAGCGGTCTGAGGGTAACCCTGAGGATACCAGTGCCGGGACGAAGGCTGTGGCGCCGGGGAGAGCCTCTATCTCTATGCCTCGCTCAAGGCAACGTCTGACAAGAAGAAACCCGGGATCGGAGATCCCCGGTGTGCCGGCGTCAGATACCAGTGCTGTGACAACGCCCTGCTCGATGCGGTCACACACTGCCTCGATGCTGCGGTGCTCATTGAATTTATGGTGTGAGTTCAGCGGTACGCTGATATTATAACGGTTCAGAAGTATGCGGGTGGTTCGCGTGTCTTCGGCAAGAATCACTCCGGCAGAACCCAGAACCTCAATGGCACGCACGGTGATATCACCGAGGTTGCCGATGGGTGTGGGTACAAGATAAAGTTTAGACATTAATGTTGAATTTTCTCCTTACCACATCAACAAATGATGACTGGGCTGCCGGGTCAGAGCCCATCACGGTGCTGTCGTCAAGGATCTTCATCGCCTCACCGAGGGAGACAGCGCCGTTGAGGCGCCTGATAGTGTCCTGGTATGCCTTGCTGTCACCGCTGAAGAGCTCACGGATAAAGTAGAACTTATCATTGATGCCAATGGCAGCGCCGATATCGCTTATGGGCCTGTTATGCATTGCAGAGGTAATAAGCTCATCCTGCTTTACCGAAGTGACCATCTGACCTATTCTGTCAGTGGAGCTGAATTTGTCAGCCAGGATAGGTTTGGCTGTCTCCCTGACCTCAGCCCTGACCTGTGTCTCCTCTTCTTTCTCAATCCTGACCTGTGTCTCCTCTTCTTTCTCAATCCTGACCTTTGTCTCTTCTTCTTTCTGAGCCCCGACCCCGGCCATAATCTTTTCTTCCTTCATAACTTCTGCCTTTACCACCTCTTTTTCTTCAAGCATCTTCGGGATGATGGCGAGAAGCTCAGAGGCACTCCGCATCCTTGAACGTGCAAGCTCTATCTCTGCAATATGTTTTCCGGGGAGTTCAGATATCTGGTCTAGCAAGGCTCGTGCTTCCTCCATATCCCTTCTTATAATGCCTAATGCTGTGTTGAAATCCATCACTCTTTGTTTTTTTAATGATCGCTTTTCTTTATTTTGCAAAAGTAAATAATAATCGCATCTGCCTGTAATAATCAGTGTACATTAAAGAACGGGGAACCCTGTGCTGAAGTATGGAATTTCTTGAAAATTCGGTTGACAATGCCGGCAAACGAGGCTCTATTGAGGTCATAGCGGGGTCAATGTTCTCCGGGAAGACCGAGGAGCTGATCCGGAGGCTTCGGCGCGCGATGTTTGCAGGACTGAAGGTTGAGATCTTCAAGCCGTCGGTTGACACAAGGTACTCCGAGACGCGTGTGGTATCCCATGACGAAAAGTCAATAACATCGACACCTGTGGAGAATGCATCTTCAATATTGCTTCTTTCGTCAGGTGTTGAGGTAGTAGGCATTGACGAGGCTCAGTTTTTTGACTCCGGCCTCGTTGATGTGTGCACCACCCTGGCTGATGCAGGCGCCCGTGTGATTGTTGCCGGCCTCGACATGGACTTTGCGGGGAAGCCCTTCGGTCCGATGCCTGCCCTGATGGCTGTGGCTGAGTATGTCAGCAAGGTGCATGCCATTTGCGTGAGGTGCGGAAACCTCGCCAACTATTCATACCGGAAGATAAAAGATGACAAGGTTGTTATGCTTGGTGAGAAGGATATTTACGAGCCTATCTGCCGGTCATGTTATATAAAGTCATTTAACAGGTAAGGAGTTGAAGATCACTGCACATGAGCTGGCGGTCATCACGGGGGGGACGTTGTCAGGTGATCAGTCGGTTGCTGTAACGGGTATCATGACCGACAGTCGTTCGTCCGGCGCCGGTCATGATCTCCTTTTTGTTGCACTGCGCGGCCCCAATCATGACGGACACCGCTTCATCGGACCTCTGTACGGAAGGGGGGTGCGCCTCTTCCTGGTTGACACACTCCCGGAGGGTCATGAGATCATGACCGGCGCCGCCTTCGTGAAGGCAGGCGATACCCTTGAGGCACTGCACAGCCTCGCCGCCAGAAAGAGAGACGACTTCAGAGGAAAGGTCATTGCAGTAACCGGCAGCGCCGGCAAAACTATTGTCAAGGAGTGGCTGGCAGAGACAATGGGCACTGTCAGGAGTGTCATCCGAAGCCCGCGGAGCTACAACTCACAGCTGGGGGTTGCACTGTCACTGCTGAACATTGATGAACGGTATGATGTCGCGGTCATAGAGGCCGGCATATCAAGACCCGGGGAGATGGAAAAACTGGCACGCATCATCAGGCCCGATACTGTTGTCATAACAAACGTAGGTGATGCCCACGGAGAGAATTTCAGCAGCAGGGAAGAGATAGCCGCTGAGAAACTGATTCTTGCAGCAGGTGCCGGACTGATTATCTACAACGCCGATGACAGGATCATCAGAGATGAGGTTGAAGAAAAATACAGTCATCTCAGGGCATTTACCTGGTCATTGGCCGGGTCAGAGGCCTCCCTCACTGTCAGCGTCCGTGAGCGGCCCGGTGACGGACAGCTCCTGGAGTGCGGCACTGCCTCATCCTCGTTCAGTGTTTGTGTCCCGTTTGCTGACAGGGCCTCCGCTGAGAACGCTGTAAGTGTTGTCGCCTGCTCCCTTGCCGAAGGCGTTCCTGAGGATATGATCATCAGGTCTGTCGAAGGGCTTCCGGCGGTTGCCATGCGCATGGAGCTGAAAAAGGGGATAAACGGATGCACCCTGATAGAAGACTACTACAACTCTGATCCCGGGTCACTGGTCATGGCCCTTGATTTTCTGCGTACCCATGCCAGGGGAAAGACTACCCTTATCCTCTCGGACTTCAGGCAGATAGGGGGCGATGAGAGAAATCTGTATGAGGGGGTGGCCGCAGCAGTAAGAAGGACCGGTATAGACAGGCTCATAGGAGTAGGGGAGGCCCTGTGCCGTCAGCGTGATCTGTTCCAGGAGGGATCGTTGTTCTACGGCTCCACGGCTGAGCTCACCGATACCTTCCGCAGCTTTGCCTTCCGCGATGAGACGATCCTCATAAAGGGTGCCCGCGCTTTCGGTTTTGAGCGTGTCAGCAGCCTTCTCGTGCAGCAGATGCATCAGACAAGGCTCGAGATTAACATGAATGCCGTCGTACATAACCTGAATGAGTTCAGACACCTCCTGAGACCCGGCACAGGCATCATGGCAATGGTCAAGGCTTTTGCATACGGATCAGGATCAGCAGAGATAGCGTCACTGCTTGAATATCACGGCGTGAGTTATTTTGCCGTAGCATATGCTGACGAGGGAGTGGCTCTCAGGGAGGCAGGCATCATGGCACCTGTCATGGTGATGAATCCTGACGAGAGTGCCATGGACCTGATAATCAGGTATAATATGGAGCCGGAGATATACAGCATGGAGTCTTATGAGAGTTTTCTCAGAAGCGCAAGGAGACACGGCCTCGTCAACTACCCGGTGCATCTCAAGATGGACACAGGCATGCACAGGCTTGGCTTCAGTGCCGGAGAGACAGACCGGTTGGCTGAGATGCTCCGCTCAGAACAGCATGTAAGGGTCATATCACTCTTCTCACATCTGTCATCCAGTGATAATAAGATGCATGACGACTTTACCCACCGGCAGGCGTCATTGCTAACAGGGGCGGCAGAAAGACTGGGAAAGTCACTGGGCTACAGTATAAGACTTCATCTTCTCAACTCGGCAGGCATCAGCCGGTTCCCTGAATACCAGTTTGATATGGTCCGCATAGGTATCGGGCTTTATGGAATAGGTGATTATCAGGGAGTGTCACTGAGGCATACGGGAAAGTTCGTGACAGCCGTTTCACAGGTACGGACTGTACCGGCAGGAGACCCGGTCAGCTACGGATGCACCGGTGCTGCGGACAGTGACAGGGAGATAGCGGTTATACCGGTTGGCTATGCAGACGGACTGAGACGTGAACTGGGTAACGGCAGGGGGTCGCTCTTCATCAGGGGCAGAAGGGTGCCCATCGCAGGAAGCATATGCATGGACATGTGCATGGTTGATGTGACAGGATTAAATGTCAGAACAGGCGACGAGGCAGAGGTTTTTGGCAACAATATCCCCGTTGAAGAGATAGCAAAGATGTGCAACACTATTCCCTACGAGATACTTACCTCGATACCGGCACGGGTAAAAAGGGTATACGTGAATGAATGATCAGCCCATGTGGCTTATCTTCTCAAGCCTGCCCGGATCAACTATTTTGATCTTCTTCCCTTCAAGTTCAATCACAGATTCTGTTGCAAAGACCGAAAGGGTGCGTATTGCGTTTGAGGTGGTCATGTTTGACAGGCTGGCAAGATCTTCCCTTGAGACATATGCCCTGATGGTCTTCCCGTCATTTTCAAACCCGTATGTGTCACGCAGTACGATAAGCGACTCAGCCAGCCTTCCACGGATATGTTTCTGGGTGAGAGATACTGTTCTCTCATTCGAAAAGGTCAGATCAAGGGCCATAAGGCGCATCATCTTCATCGAGAGGTCAGGGTTTCGCCTGAGAAGCTTAAGGAAACTATTCCTGTCAAAGATGCAAACTGCAGACTCTTCAAGGGTGACGGCTGAGGCAGCATGCATTGATCCCCCGACGACAGGGGCATAACCCATGAGCCCCTGGGGCCTTACCATCCTGATTATCTGGTCTCTTCCCCCGATGCCTTCCTTAAAGATCTTAACCTTGCCGAGAGCCAGGCAGTAGAGCCCTGAAGGCTTGTCTCCCTCATGAAATACAAGCTCACCTTTTTTAAATAAAGAACAGGTATGATCCTGTACAAGGAATTCCTTATCCTTTTCAGGAAGGTCCTTAAGCATAGAAAAGGAGCCTTCAAAGCACAGTTCAACGTAAGGATTCTTATAGAACATCTTTATCTATGTTTAACAACATACACAAAGATATTAAAAAAGTGGTTCTCTGAGAAAATTAACTTTTTTTAACACACTATAAAACAATGAGTTGTGGGCCCGATGTCATCAGAAGTCATAATTTGAAATGATTGGTATTCTTCTGCCGCTGCCGAATGCTTTTGACGACACTCTGAGGACAGGTGGCGTCTGGCGCCGCTTGAACTCGCTCCCTTTCACCAGTTTTACCACATCTTCTACCAGCTGAGGGTCGAATCCTTCGGCGACAATACGGGCAGGTGATCTTTCGAGGTCAATATACCTGAACAGTACCGGGTCAAGCTGATCATAGGGGGGAAGGGTGTCGCTGTCAAGCTGATCCGGTTTCAGTTCGGCTGAAGGAGCCCTGGCAATTATCTGAGGAGGGATTATCTCTCCTGATGAATTAATTTCTCTTGCAAGGCGGTATACTTCAGTTTTGTAAATGTCACCCATAACTGACAGGCCACCTATCATGTCTCCGTACAATGTACCGTACCCTGTGGCAGCCTCGCTCTTGTTCGATGTGTTCAGCACCAGATAACCGAACTTGTTTGCAAAAGCCATCAGTATGACAGCTCTCAGCCTTGCCTGGATGTTTTCCTCAGTAATATCAGGGGCTCTGTCGGCAAAATGAGGTCTGAAAGTATTCTCAAGCGACTGTCTGGCTTCCTCAATGCTGACGACATGGTAAGGGACACTCAGATTTTTGACCATTTCGACGGCGTCACTGACTGAATGTTCAGAGGAATAAACAGATGGCATCAGTATGGCAAGGGTGTTTTGTGCTCCGAGGGCCTCCGATGCAAGGGCGAGCACCACGGCGGAATCAATGCCTCCGGAAAGGCCTATCACAGCTCTTTTCTGCCCGCTCTTAAGAAAGAAATCCCTTATACCTGTTACAAGTGCACGGTGGATGAGACCGGTCATGTCTTCAGGCAGGGGAGGAGGGCACCGGTAACCCTTCCGTTCAGTAATAAGAGGTCTATTATACTGAACGGCATTCCTGATAAAAACTTCCTCCCTGATCTTTATCCTGTTGTGGGAAAAGGGATTTGCGGCAATATTGATTATCAGCCGCGGATCTTCCTTCATAAGCTCGTCGAGGGGGGTGATGCTGTACAGACGGCATATCCCCCTGTCTCCGCACGGCTGCTCATCCCATATATCCTCGCAGATTGTAATGGCTATCCTGGCACCGTTAAGTTCAACGGTCTGGAAGGTGTTGCCCGGTTCGAAGTATCTGTCCTCGTCAAAGATGTCATATGTAGGAAGCAGCGTTTTATTGATTACTGCCCTTACCTTTCCTTCCTGCATGAAGAAAGCAGAGTTATGGAGGCTTTTTCCGAATACGCCTGTGTTGGGTGACGGTCCGCCGACAATGGCAGCAATGCCGCTGCAGTGAGAAGCTATTTCCTTAACGCCGTTCATTGATCTGGTAATCAGTTCACCTCTCTGCAACAGGTCGAGGGGCGGATAGCCGGTAATGGCAAGTTCTGAGAAGACAATGAGTTCAGCACCGTCTGCACGGGCCCTGCCGATAGCAGAAATTATCTTTGAGGTGTTGTACCCGATATCACCGGGGACATAATTTAGCTGAGCAAGGGCAACTTTCATGGAGGAAGAGTCAGAATTTAAGCCCGAACCTGATCCGTATCATCCTTATTTTTGACCTGTCATCGGGCTGGTCTGCATTTTCTAGGTCTTCGGTAACGTCAAAGAAATCTGCGTCGTATCCGATGCCGGCCAGGAACAAGAGGTCACTGCCAAGCTCATATTCAATACCCCCGTTAATATGCCAGCCCATGTTCATTGCGAAGACCTCATTCTGGGCTATCTCATCACTTATCTGCAGAGAGGGGATATCTACCTTTGACCTCAGCAGCAATCTCAGGTCGATGCCGAGATCACCGAAGAAGTTGAGTCCCTCATCCCTGTTTGTGCGGGCACGTAACCCGCCGGGAATATTGAGATAACGCAGATTGTACTTCATCTCCTCTCCCGCGTTAACAACGGTATCAATATTATTGAACACCATTGTATGGTCTTCCACCGCGCTCTGTCTGCCCCCCGAGCTGAGTAATCCTATGCCGGAAGAGACCGAGAATCTTTCGTTTAGAGGGAAGTAAACATCCAGACCGAGGCTGAAGCCGGGAACCGTACCTTCACTCTTATATGCCTCCGAATTTGAGCTCATCCATGTAATAAGGGGGTCAGCACGGACGCCGAATTCAATTTTCTGGGAGAAACCATTAACAGTCAGGGCAGCAAACAACAGTATTGTCAATGCCACGGAACACGTTCGTTTCTTTGCTATCTTCATCACCGGCTGTTTTGAAATGTAAATTTATGAATAAATGTCCTTAATTTGTGAAATAATACCGAGATTCCCAGTATATGATCATCAAGGCAATAGTGCGTCAGATAGTTGCAGCAGTACTGATTCTGCAAGTCACCGCAGCCTGTGTGCGCAATCCCTATGAAGTCAATGTCTCGTCCATTGATTGTGACCTGTCAGTAAGAAACCTTGCAGGTGAGATATTTGAAACCGCTCCTCCTGATCTCAGTGCCAGGGCAGAAACATTAAAAGAGGAATACGGGAGGGCTCTTACAACATACAGCACGGTCATAGGCCTTGGCGACCCTTCGGATGAAAAGTGGGAATCGGCATTTATTCTTTTTGCCACCGACCTGCGGAATCTTGCATTATGGGATGATGTAAAGAGAGTATGGCCAGACCTTACGAACCTCGAAGAGGGTCTGGAGGATGCCTTCAGACATTATCTTTACTACTTTCCCGGCAAGGTGGTCCCTGATGTAATCGCTTGCATATCAGTTTTTAATAACAGCATAATCATCGATGACTCACTTCTGATGATCAGCCTTGACCGTTACCTGGGCTCAGATTCAAAATATTACCCTTCGCTCGGCATTTTCGACTACCAGTCGCGCAAGATGACCCCGGAATATGCGTTGTCAGACTGTATTTATGCATGGGGTGCAACTGAGTGGGACCACCGGGAAATGAACTACGGGACGAAGAATCTTCTGAACACTATGCTCCATGAGGCCAAGCTGCTTTACTTCACGAAGAGGATGATACCCGATATTCAAGACACTGTACTGTTTGGATTCACGGGGAGGCAGCTTGAGTTCTGCCGGGAGAACGAGGGGCCTGTATGGGAGTATCTCATAAGCCGCGATATGCTCTTCTCGACCGATGGTTTTCTCATTCGCAAGTTTACCGGTGAGGCACCCTTTACAAGCTATTTTACGGAAGAGTCCCCTGGCAGGGCAGTGGTATGGACCGGGTTCAGGATTATTGAGAGGTACATGCGCAATAATCCTTCAGTGACGCTGGCAGACATGATGAGTATGACCGATTGTCAGGCTATTCTTTCCGGGGCGAAGTACAATCCTGAGTAAAAAAAAAGAAGCCGTCTTTTCAGACAGCTTCCGGTTTTCCTTCAAGGGAATGCTGCGGTTTACACCGGATGAATTGCCTCAACGGGGCAAACGTCGGCGCAGGCACCACAATCAGTACATATATCCGGGTCAATCTTATAGATATCACCCTCAGATATAGCCTCAACCGGACATTCATCTATACAGGTTCCGCAAGCTGTGCAATCATCATTGATTTTGTAAGCCATTATTGAAAAAGTTTAAAGATTACGGGTGTAAAAGTATCTGTTATTTTAATAAGTTCCTAAAGATAAAGTAAAATTATTTTACTCTCTTCTATCCTGCTATCAGGCTCAGTGTGAGCCACGCCATTGTTGCCGTTCCGGTCACCATTGACGGCTCATCGATGTCAAATGCAGAAGTATGCAGCTTCTTCATCTCCTCGCCGTCAGGGGTGATACCCACGCGGTAGAGAAATGAGGGGTACCGTGCGGCGAAGAAGGAAAAGTCTTCGGAGCTCATCCTTACGGGCAGTTCCTTCACTCTCCCGCTGCCAAGGAGGGTTCTGCTGAGCTCCATGGCCCGGCGTGTCAGCTTCTCGTCATTGACAAGCACAGGGTAACCTTCAACAATGTCAACGATTATTTCCACCCCTCTCAGTGAAGCGGTTTCCCGTGCCGTTTCTCTTATCAGACCGGCGGCTGCTTTTCTCCACTTCTCGTCGAATGTTCTGAAGGTGCCGGCTATCTCTACCGTCTCCGGTATGACGTTTGTGGCGCCCATGCCGGTTATCCGCCCGATGCCCAGCACCGTCGGCGCCTCTTTGCTGCCTGCCTTTGCAACCCTCTCCTTCAGTGCGACAACAAGCTCTGAGGCAATGTATATCTGGTCTGTGTACTGCGAGGGTTGTGCCGCATGCCCCCCTTTCCCTTTTACAGTGATATAAATCTCGTCGCATGATGCCATGTAAGGGCCGGGATGAAACCCCACCGTTGCCGCCGGCAGGTCAGGCAGGAGGTGCTGCGCTATAAAAATGTCAGGACGGAAACTGTCAAAGATGCCTGTCTCAAGCATCAGCCTTGCACCCCCCGGAGCCTTCTCCTCTCCGGGCTGGAAGACCAGTATCACGGTACCGGCAAATGTGCTTCGCATGCTGTTGAGTATTTCCCCGGCACCAAGGAGCATTGCCACATGGGCATCGTGGCCGCAGGCATGCATGATGCCGTTGTTGACACTGCTGTATTCAGCCCCGGTGGCTTCGGTCAGAGGCAGTGCATCCATGTCAGCCCGGAGCCCCACTGTAAGACCCCTGCCAGGAGCCTCACCCCTGATAAAACCTACGATGCCTGTGCCGGCCACACCTGAGCGGTATTCAATGCCAAGCGCCCCCAGCCTGCCGGTGATATAGGCTGCCGTCTCATGCTCGGCGTACGATAGCTCGGGGTGACGGTGAATATGACGTCTTATCTCTGTCAGCTCCGGAAGGAGTGCCTCAGCCTTGCCTGTTATTTCGTCTTTCAGTAACATGACGGAATCATGGCAGTATCAGAAGTCAAGGCTGAATGAGAGATAGAAGATAGGGTCGAGCAGATAGCCGCTGTCGACACCCCATGCCAGATCTGCCCTGATGAAATAACCTAGTACCTGAGCCCTTCCGCCAAACCCGAACCCTCCGACGATTGGTTCGCGCATCGAATCAAGTGTGACAACCACAGGGCCGTTCCTGTATACCTTGTCAGCCCAGTAGTTTTCATTTCCCCACGGGTTCCATCCTGACCATGCCATGCCGATATCACCGAAACCGACAATCTGAAGGCTGTTCAGGAATGATGACTTAAGCGGATGACCGACGATATATCTTATCACAGGCAACCTTATCTCGCTGTTAATCAAGGCGAAATTACTTCCGTTGCGGATGTTCTGAGTGAAACCTCTCATGTTCGTGGCAAGAGCCTGGAAACCGTAATTCACTGTCGGATCGACAGGTACCGACTGGTCAAACATGGGTGTGTCATTGAAAATGTAGCCCATCCAGTTGTCTACTCCGCCCAGGTAATAGATAAGGCGTGACGGGCCCATGGAGGTGCTTGCTGCAAAGCGGTTAGCCCAGATAAGATCGCGGTGTATTTTCTGGTAATGCCTGAAGTCAGCTCCAAAAACCACCATGTCTGAATGTGCCTGGCTGAGGTCACGGTAATACTCGGCGAAGATTTTGTATCTGGTTCCGTAATAAATATTTATGGTACGTTTCCGTGTATTGTCGTATATCAGTTCTCCCTTCAGCCCTGCCCAGTGACGGCCGAAGGAGGGGGCAAGGAGGGTGTTCTGATCAGTAGACTGAACAATGTAATTGTCGAACCTGTAGCTGAGTGTCCCTTTCACTGCCATCACTGCGCTGAGAGGCCTGCGGAGGGAGAAATATGTGGAATAGCTCTTTATTTTGTAATAACTGGTATCGTTATAACTGTCAAATGATTGCGTGTGGAAGATCAGCTGTTTGTCAAAATGGCCCTTGAGCGACTCCAGGCTGACGAGATACTCGTTGCTGTCAAAGTCACCGGCAAAACGAAATCCTCCCGTAATACGGTAGTCCTCGAACAGGTCAATGGCCCCGATCTTGAAAAGGACATTGAGCCCGGGGTTGAAATAAGGAGCCCCGCCGTTGTAGGCCTGGTAGGTGTTGTTCAGGAAGTTGAAGTCGATCTGTGCTGCTGAAAAGTTATTGTAAAATGCGGTCCGGTAAACCCTTGCGTCAGGCATCTCCATTCTCGAGGTGTCGAGGTCTATGTCGAGATAATCCTTCCTCCACTGCATCTCATAATAATTCTCCTTCTCCTTTTCGAAGACATAATTACGGAAGTCAATAGGCTCATCCGTGGCAAAATATTCATACAGCGGCTTTTTTAGTGTGTCATTCATTTTTGCACGCTCAGCCAGTAGCCAGTCCCTGAGCTTATTGATGCTGTCTGCGGCCCTCAGTGAGGCTGTCTGCTCATCGCGATAAAGGGTGGATTTTATTTCATCACTTTTGACTGTGGCTGTCTCGGCGGTGGGGCCTGTAAGGAGCCTGTAACGCCCTTCGTTGAAGATCACCGCAGCGTCAACGCCGCCATTCCTGTCAAAAGCCTCAAGGTTACGTGCGAAGTCAGTCACCTGGCGCGAATCGATGAAGTACCTGTAGTGAAGCGTGGTGTCAACATAAGCGATGGCACTGTCAACATTTGCCGAGTAATAATTCAATATTCCGTTGGCATTGCCGATAAATCCTGCTGAATTGGCTGATGCATTGAGCGGTTTGTGATAATCATGCAAAGTACCCTCATCAAGCCTGGTCAGCTTCCGGTTGCCGGGAGTGAGCTCATACGTAAAGAGATTATAGTTGAGCCCTGCCATCTCCTGCGGGTTACCTCTGTTTGTAAGCGAATCAGTCAGGCGGTTCGACGAGAATATAATTGTCTCGTCACGTCCCCTGATGAATGAAGGATCAAAGTCATCGGCTACGTCAAAGGTTAACCGTTCATTGGTTCCGGATATTATTGTATGCACGTAAATATCTGTCATGCCGTTGCTGACAGCTGAAAGGAGAAGCCTGGTTCCGTCAGGTGAATATGAAAAGGAAAGGACTTTCTCAAAGAAGGGCATTGCTCTCTGCTCGAAGTTTTTCTGGTCAGTTCTGTAGAAATAGAGCTGCATCCCTCCCTTTTCTTCATTGACAAAGGTCAGTATCTTGCCGCCGGGATGCCAGGCAAGGACCGGATAGGTATGATCAACCGACTGCTCATACTTCGGTTCGGCAGTAAATATCTTTTTCTTTTTGCCGGTTGCAGTATCGTAGATCCATATTCGACGCTTTCCCCAGTCGTTTGCCACCCAGGCTATCATGCGGCCATCGGGGCTTACCTTAACGGAAGTATACCGCTCCAGCGGTTTTGATTTCACAATTTCCTTCGGGACAGGATAGTTCTCTCCAGGTTTGGTGCTGTAGTAATCAATATAATACGCTTTCCACTCGTCAAGCACATCCTTGATGCTCTTACCCAGTCCGTAGAGGAAGCCATCCTCTATGTTCTTGTAGACCTTTGAGAGATAGAGGATATTCGGGATTATTGCATCTCCGTATGTGTCACCGATGAACTTCCAGAATGAATGCCCTCCGAAGACAGCATCTTCAAATTCCAGGTTGTCAAGCTTCTTGTACCTTCCGTTCTCAAAGCCGTCCCTGACACGGTTGTCTGTCTCAATGTCCCATCCGTAGGCAACATAATTCACAAGCCCCTTGATGTACCATTCAGGGGTGTGTATCGTCTGACCGCTCTTTACGTTGTCACGCACGTCGGCATTGTAAATCATCTCATATACAACCACTTCCGCGATAGCAGAGGCTATGACCTTGTCAAACTCCTCATGGTCGCCGTTGAACCAGAGCATCACTTTGTTCTTGATCACCCTGCTGTAACCCCCTACATTGTAGTCATCCTCAGCCGAGATAAGCCCTACATTGCTCTGCCTGAAGTCGTTCTTTTTGTTGTAAACAATCAGTATGAGCCTCTTGTCGAGGGTATAATCAAAATAATCTTCTATCTCATCCAGCTTATCATGCGCCACAGCGCTTGCATATTCAGCCACCTCCCTGCCGAACTCATTATAATAGCAGTCGATCTCCTCAAATCTGAAATAGGTCCAGAAAAAGTCTTTATACTGCACGCGGTTTTTGCCGAAGTTCATCTGCATGCCGTTATAAAACTGTCCGGCAGAAGGGATGAGCGGCAGAAAGAATAATATCAGAAAAGCCAGAGTGTAGCGTATTCTTCTTATCATAAAGCAAAACCGGGATACCTCCATCGCCTGTCTCAAAAATTGTTCCAGAAAAGAGCATCCGTCAGGCAAAACTAATGCATTAACCATTAAAAAAACAGTGACATTATGTTTTTTATTAAATTTGACGTTTAATATGATGCAACCTCTCTGGTCTGATCTTTGTTATATGTATGGAAAGATTATGATTAGCGCATCAGAGAAGGATAAATAAAAATATAAAGATGAAAAGGAGTATATTACTATTTGTGTTGCTGGTTATTTTTGCAGGAATACAGGCACAGCCCAGACTTAATTTTCCTGTTCTGCGACATGACTACGGAGTTTTGAAGGAGGAGGCAGGGAAGCAGGAAGTTGTTTTTAATTTTACCAATACGGGTGACTCGGTTCTGGTTATCACCAGGGTACAGCCGTCATGCGGATGCACGGCCTCAGACTATACGAAATCTCCGATACCTCCGGGAGGGAAGGGTTTTGTAACCGCTGTCTTTGAGCCAAGGGGGTTTAACGGACGCTTTGCAAAGAGCATTTCGGTTTATTCAAATGCCAAGCCTGCAGTGACGGTACTGATCATTGAAGGACAGGTAGCGCCGCGCGAAAAGACTACCGAGGAGCTTTATACATTTGTTGTTGGCCCGGTCCGTTTTGAGTCGAATCATCTGGCCTTTACCTCGATAAAAAAAGGTGAGAAGAAGATAAGGGTGATGCCGATTATAAACACCTCCAAGGAGCCTGCAACCATTGAGTTTGATGGAGTGCCGGCACATCTTGCAATGAAGGCCACACCCGCCACGCTCAAGCCTGGTGAGAAAGGTCTCATTGAGGGGACATATGACTCCAGGCTCAATGAGAGCAGCTGGGGCAATGTCAATGACCTCATCAGGATGAAGGTCAACGGTAAAGCAATGGAGAACATCTATCTTTATGTATCAGCCAACCTCGTTGAAGACTTCACCTCCCTTTCCAGCCAGCAGCTTGCCGACGCACCTGTATTCAAGCTTGCATCAAATACGGTTGACTTTGGCCAGATAAAGCAGAATGAGAGTGCCGACGTCGAATTTGTCTTTACCAATGAAGGCAAGAGTGATCTTATCATAAGGCACGTGAAGGCCGGATGCGGGTGTACTGCCCTGATGCCGACAGAGAATGTCATCAGGCCGGGAGCAAAGGGGAGCATAAAAGCCAAATTCAATTCGGGCGGCTACAAGGGCAGTATCTACAAGAACATCTTTGTTTATACGAATGATCCGAAGAGCTCAGAGGTGATGCTGATGATCAAGGGCGAAGTGCTTGTTGAAGGTGCCGCAGCAAAATAGTCTTCGCCATCCGTTAAATGATAATGAATAAGGTAAAGGAATCAGCCGGATCACTATCGGTTCAGAAGGGTGTTTCACAGCCGCCAAGCGTCAATCCTGATGTCATAAACCGCATCAGGAAGAACCGCCGCAGGCAGCTCACTGCCGAAGATTACACAGACGGCATCCTGCGGGGTAACAGAACCATCCTGAGCCAGGCTATCACTTTGGTGGAGAGCTCTCTGCCGGAACACTACGACCTTGCACAGGCGGTAATAGAGAAATGTCTCCCTGCCAGTTCAAGATCAGTGCGACTTGGTATTACAGGCGTTCCCGGTGCCGGCAAGAGCACATTCATCGACACTTTCGGGACCATGCTCACACACCTGTACGGCAGGCGTCTGGCAGTGCTTGCCATCGATCCGAGCAGCCAGCAGAGCCATGGAAGCATCATGGGCGACAAGACCCGCATGGACAGGCTCAGTATTGACCCTGATGCCTTTATCAGACCTTCGCCGGCAGCGGGAACACTGGGGGGGGTGGCCAGGAAGACGAGGGAGTCAATTATTTTGTGCGAAGCGGCCGGGTTCGATACAATAATCGTTGAGACTGTAGGAGTGGGACAGTCTGAGACTGCAGCCCATTCCATGGTTGACTTCTTCCTGCTCCTCATGCTCGCCGGTGCCGGAGACGAGCTGCAGGGAATTAAACGGGGGATAATGGAAATGGCTGACACAATCATTATCACAAAAGCCGACGGCAGTAACGTGCAGAAAGCAGAAATGGCCAGGGTTGAATATAAAAATGCACTTCACCTCTTCCCCCCCTCACAGTCAAAATGGTATCCCAGGGTGATGACATGCTCATCACTTGAAAATAAGGGGATAACAGATATCTGGGAGACGATCCGCGATTATGTAAGCCTTACAAAAAGCAACGGGTATTTCTGGGAGAGAAGACGCGAACAGGCCGTTACCAGGATGCACGAAACTATTATTGATACTCTGAAGTTCTCATTCTACAGTCATCCTGAAGTGAAGGAGCTGATTCCTGAGCTTGAGAAACATCTCCGCGAAGGTGAGACGACATCATACAAACCTGCGACAATCCTGCTTGATAAATATTTTAACAGCAAGAGGTAATTATCAAATATTTATATCTTTGCGCTCACTTTAAGCTTATGAAATTCAAATGAAAAATTATTTAAAAATGAAAAAACTGTTTATTCTTTTTGCTGCTGCCCTCCTGGTAGCTTCTTGTGCCAAAGAACCGAAGTTTGTCATCACCGGCACCGTTGATGGTGCACAGGATGGCATAATCCTTCTGCAGAAGCGCATCCCCGGCGGATACTCTGTAATAGACTCCGCTAACCTTGTGAATGGTTCATTCACCTTTGAGGGTGTAATTGAATATCCCCAGATGGTTAACCTTGCCATCAAGGATAAGCGCGGCGGACTGAACTTTTTTATCGAGAACTCAGATATCACCATCACCGGCAAAGCCGATTCACTTTACCTGGCATCAGTAACAGGATCACAGACACATACTGAGTACGAGACATACAAGGCATCATTTGACGGGATGAATGATGAGATGCGCAAAGCATATGACCGTTACCGTGAGGCCAAGATGGCCGGTAATGAAGAGCTTGCATCTGCCATCGAAAAGGAGTTCGAAGCGATGGACACCAAACAGACTGAAATGAAGAAAGAGTTTATCACAAACAACCCCTCTTCTTATATTACTCCCTCTGTTCTTGGCGAAATATCATATTATCTTGAGGCATCGGAGATGGAAGAGCTCCTTGGCAAGCTTGATACAACCCTGAACAAAGTTCAATCGGTCATTACCATGAAGGAAAAACTGGTTCATCTCAAGGCGGTTGCCATCGGACAGAAGGCCCCTGACTTTACATTGAATGATGTCAACGGAACACCCGTTTCTCTCTATTCCAAGGTAGGTGGCAACACCAAACTGCTACTTGTTGATTTCTGGGCAGCATGGTGCGGCCCATGCCGTCAGGAGAATCCCAATGTTGTTAAAGTATGGAATGAGTACAATAAGATGGGCTTTGATGTCTTTGGCGTGTCACTTGACCAGACCGCTGATGCATGGACGAAAGCCATCGCTGATGATAAGCTTACATGGACACATGTGTCAGATCTGAAATACTGGGATTGTGAACCTGCAAAATTATATGCCGTAAGCGCAATACCTGCTAACTTCCTTCTCGATGAGAACGGAATTATCGTTGGTCATAACCTCCGCGGTGAGGCTCTCGGTGCAAAAGTGAAAGAGCTTCTGGGAGCGATCTAATCCCGAAAAACACCTTATTATAAAAGCCGCCGGAGTATCTCTCCGGCGGCTTTTTATATCTTTATGGCATAATTACCAAATCATGAGCAGAAGAGATATTTTTTCCTCATACATCAATGATGGATATGCCTGTAAGGGCGACTATATCATCCTTGGAGGTGCGATATTTGAGGGAGAGGCTGTTGCTGACAGCCACATAAGGGTGCCCCTGAAGACTCTCAACAGACATGGTCTTATAGCAGGGGCAACAGGAACCGGAAAAACCAAGACACTGCAGGTCCTTGCAGAACAATTGTCACTTAAGGGCATACCCTCCCTTGTCATGGATGTCAAGGGTGACCTGAGCGGTGTGGCTAAACCCGGAGAGGAGAAGCCATTCATTACAGACAGACACTCTAAGATCAGCCTCCCT
>JALOMM010000201.1 GCA_025455535.1 Bacteroidales bacterium
CCAGGTAAACGAAGAACGGATTTCCCTTATTCATGCGGATGAAGTCCAGGGTCTTGCCTGTAAACTGTTGCGTAAACTGTGATATGTCAGGCTCAGTTGTTATGACGCTGTCATTTTCAATCAGCGGCAGAGGAGGGTAATAGTCTCTCGTGACAGGATGATGAGGCCACATATCGTGCGAGTAGGGAATGCCGTAGAACTCATCGAAGCCGTGCTTTGAAGGCAGGAACTGCGGCTGGCAGCCCAGGTGCCACTTACCGAAGGCAGCCGTAGCGTATCCCTCCTTCTTCAGCATCTCAGCAATAGTCTCCTCATCAGGGTTGATACCAGTCTTTGATGCATGGTCAAGGGCACCGCTGAACCCGATGCGGTTTGGATAGCATCCTGTCAGCAATCCTGCCCTGCTGGCGCTGCTGACAGCCTGCGGTGCAAGATAATGGGTGAAAAAAACCCCCTCAGCACCCATCATGTCAATATTCGGAGTATGATAACCTGTTGCACCGGTCAGCGACAGGTCACCATAACCCATATCATCCAGGTAAATGATTATCACATTTGGCTGCGGATTCTTTTCAGCCGAAGCACTGCTGCCAAGAGTAAGCAGAAGTATAATAAGCAGGCCTATCAGAAACCTCGATGTCATATGCGAAAGGTAAGGCTAATTATATGATTCCGGATCAAACACCCACAGGTCAGAATGGAAAGTTAAGTTAAAACCTGTGGTTATGTAAGCCGCTGACCCTATTACAAACGGTTCGCCGCATATGCGTGCCGCACCAGTGAAATCTGTGATCTGCGTCCATTTATCTGCTGCAGGATCATATTCCCACATGTCATTGAGATACTTATTGAGCTGTGAGCTGTAACCTAATCCTACATACCCTTTGCCATTCGGCAGTGAAAAAGATGTCACACTGTTTCTCAGTATGCCCGGGAAACTTGCCTTTGCAGACCATGTGTCAGCAATGGGATCATATTCATAGAAAGCCCCGGTATTACTGTCAATGTCATATATATAACCAATACCATAGTATCCTTTTCCGTTTATGGAAAAGGCAGCGCCGCTGCCGAAATATCCAAGAGCCGGAAGGAATGATTTTTGCTGCCAGGTGTCTGTTGACGGGGTA
Source organism: Bacteroidales bacterium (assembly GCA_025455535.1). GTDB lineage: Bacteria > Bacteroidota > Bacteroidia > Bacteroidales > VadinHA17 > SR-FBR-E99. Next base: position 1,128 of record JALOMM010000201.1, read on the forward strand.
TACTCATACATTTCATATGAAGCCGGAAGATATGCCTTCCCGCTGATCACAAAGCCGGGAGCGTCCATGCTTGATCCCTCTCCGGGCCTGGGTGCTCTAACCTCCCATGTATCGGTGCCCGGGTCATATCTTGTCAGTTCCATCCGGTAAATGCCGTTGGTTTTACCATTGGCCATGAACGCCATCCCATCTGCCTCAAAACCGGTAGCATATCTTATAGGTGTCGGGAAATCAGCAATTCTTTTCCACTGGTCAGTTGACGGATCATATTCCCAGAAATCACTTGCCTCGACGCCGTCCGGCCGCAGACCGGTTCCTGCGTAACCTTTCCCTGAGAGGGCAAAGCATGCAATGGCCGTTCTCGGACCACCCGGGAAATCGGACAATCTCCTCCATGGAGAGTTCACCTTAAGTGTTATCGGGCTTTCTACGGCATTACCCAGGGTCGAGACTGTGACACCGTAGGTTCCTGCGGACAGTGAACCCGGCACCCTGGCAGTAATCTCAGCTGATGTGCTTGAGATAACCTCTGAAGAGAACCCACCGATGGTCACGATATTGAATGAAGGTTCGGGGTTGAAGTTCTGACCGGAAATGACAATCGTACTGCCCGTCTTCGCTTCCCGGGGTGTGATATCGCTGATCACAGGTTGCTTCAGCTCAAACTCCTGGCTGAAATAATACGGTTTGCCGGATTGAATCCTGATTCTGACAGGGTTACTGTATAATCTGTTTGGAACAATTACTTTATAGTAGGTTCTTGTCATTTCGATGATGGTTGCCTGATCAGTATTGAAATAGACCTGTACAAAATTCCCGTCTGCCAGGCTGAGGTTTTCACCAAAGAGTGTTATGACATCACCGAAAGTGCCGGTTACCGGTTCAAATCGTGTGCATACCGGCTTAGTAATCTCAAAATCAGGCTGATTCAGAGCCTGGACACCGCCAACCTCCAGCCCCAGCTTAAAAACACCATCACCGAGGGCAGGCACCTTGAACATGATATGCTCTGCATCAGAGCTGGCAATTTCACATGACTGGTTGTTCAGCAAGACAGAGTTGCTGTACCTCCTGAAGGCAAAGTTCTTCCCTGTTATTGTTACTGTGTCGCCAACACCTGCTGAAGGGGGATCAACCGAAGTTATTTCCGGGGGCAGGCTTCCCTTGCCTGTGAAGGAGATAATGTTTCCAAGGGAGATGAGATCATCTGTTATAAGAAATAGTCTGACATTATAAACTACATCATTTGCAATTGCTGCAGTGGCATGAAAGGATATATCGGTATCACTGCCTGCCGGTCCGAGCATTGCGAACTCGGCATTCTGAGAAACAATGTCATTGTAACCGGGATTCTGGTATGTGCTCCATATGAAGCCATGCTGCGTAATTTCCGAATTGCCCCGTGAGAGTATTTTTCCCTTGAAAACCACCCCTCCGCTTTGCATGACAGTTGCTTCTGTTGTCTCCGCCTCAGCAAAGGGTTTCTCATGGTGGATCTCATTCTGACAGGATTCAGACACGAGAAGTACCGCAATACTTATAACCCATATTGAATTGACAAATAATCTCATTTATCAGAACATTATTCCAAGGGTCATACCGACAGAATTCATCTTCGACTCCTCAGTGTTATCATACAGAACTTTTACCTGGATGTTACAGTAAATGCTGAAGTAACTTCTGTAATCGTACATCAGTCCGACCCCGCCTACCAGCCCGGGCCACCGTTTTGTTATCATGGAGTAAGGAACGGTCTGAGAAGAGACCTGCCCGTCATTGAGCTCGTCAAACTCAATTCTTGAATCCTCTTCAATAATTGAGTTGTAAGCAACTCCTGCGAATATTGTCGGGTCAATGACGGCTCCCTTCAGGTTATATCTCAGCAGTGCTTCCCCTTCGAGAATGAAGTGATGCAGATGAGCGTCGGCATACAGGGTATAGTTTCCGAATGGGTCCTCATAATAGTAATTCCCGTAGAAATATCTCTTGCCACCCTCAAGGTTCAGCAGAAGTGCCAGCCTCCCGGACTTCAACGGCGATGACAATTCTGCTGACAGTCCAAACACGGGGTAATATGCTTTATTAAACTCAAAGCCTGACAGATCGGCCTGATCTGATACTTTATAATTCTCAAAAATGAAAGTTGAATAGGGGGCAATCCTGAATGAAAATGGCTTCGGCTCCGCAGCATACTCTACAGCCCTTTCGCCAAAAACCTTAAAACTATGATAATCTCTTAACAGATTTGTAAGGTACCAGTGACTCAGAACGGCATCCTGAAGCCTTGAGTCAATACCCGGCATATCATTCATCAGTATCTTCAGGATGCTTTTAAAATTATCTCCCGTCCCGCCGGAGTTATTTTCATCACTTCCCTCCTTTCCCTTTTCCGGGTCTGACAGTGTGAATATCCTTCCGTTTGCATCTTCAATGCAATAGTTGTCACCGAAGCTGTCGCGGTAATAATACAGATCAAGGATACCGTCCAGGAGAAAATCCAGGAATAAAACCCGGGATCCGCTGATGGTCGGTATGCTCATTGATACGAAATACCTGTCGTTAAGAATCCGGTATCCTGAGATATCGCCCGGGGCAAATACTTTTTGCTGACTGAATCGCGACTCTCTGAAAAAACAGGCTTCAGAA
>JALOMM010000202.1 GCA_025455535.1 Bacteroidales bacterium
ACGCCGCCCCCAGCACCAGCAGCATGCAGTGGAGGCTGCAGCAACAGGCCCAGCAGCTGCAGGCGCAGCTCGCTGCTGCCACGCAGCAGCTGCAGATGCACAGCATCGCGTTCAACGCAGCGCCTGGGGTCACCACGGCACGCTGACTGGATACCAGGTGGTTGAAGATGTGCTGACAGCACATGGAGCCATGGAGCCCTGACTTGAGTGGACAACAGTTGGGGTGGAGCTGTGCTGACAGACAGCCTTTTAGAAAACCGGCAGGGAGAAATGAAGGTGGGGTTCATCGGTGCACTTAACTGGGAGCCCAACCTTGACGGACTTAAGTGGTTCCTGAAGGAGGTATGGCCCCATGTAATCAAAAGCCACCCTGACGCTCAGCTGTTCATTGCAGGCCGTGGCGCCTCCGACGAGATAGCGGGGCAGATGAGAGGCATCAATGTAAACTTTATGGGGGAGGTTGATGACGCCCGGACATTCATGGAATCGATGACAGTGCTGATAGCACCGCTCTTTGCAGGCAGCGGGCTGCGCATCAAGATCATAGAGGCGATGAGCCTCGGCAAAACAGTGGTCGTAACCCCTGTCGCTGCATTGGGACTGCCTGTCACCGGCGGAAAGGAGCTTTTTATCGCGAAAGATGCAGCCTCATTCTGCAGTGCCCTCACAGGAGCACTCGAGAGCCCCGCCGTCAGGAGAACGACAGGAGAGGCCGCCAGAGAGCTTGTCAGAAGGCGATATGACAACCTTGTTCAGACAGGACGCATGCTGGAGTTTTACAGAACACTTTGCCATGGCCGCTGAAGTGGTATTCATTGCCGCTGCCATGATGCTGGGATGGAGTTACATCATTTATCCTGCTCTTGTATTCACACTTGCATCAATACGCAAAACGGGCGGCAGCAACATGCAGGCTGATACTGCCAGGAACACGGAACGAAACCACGAGTCCGCTCCTGCCCATCAGTCTGTCTCTGTGCTGATACCGGTTTACAATGAAGAGAAGGTGATAAGGGAAAAGCTTACCGGCATTCTTTCATCAGATTATCCGGCTGAATTACTGGAGATACTTGTCGGATCAGACGCTTCCGATGACTCTACCGAAGAAATCGTAGAGTCGTTTGCTGCCGGGGTGAACCCGATAAGGCTCCACAGAAGCAATACCAGAATAGGTAAATCAGCCATGCTGAATGATCTCGCTGCTTCAGCCGGGGGCGATATCCTCATCATAACTGACGCAAATGTTCTTTTTTCATCTGATACCGTAAGGCATCTGGCAGAGGGGATATCCGCTCCGGGAACAGGGTTGTGCGATGCTGCTGTAATACCGGATGCTGCTGCATCACACGGCGTTGCACACCAGGAAAACTTCTACAGCAGGTTTGAATCGGCACTGAAGAGTGCAGAAGCAGTGGCCTGGGGCTCGATGACCGGCCCCTACGGAGGATGCTACGCCATCAGGCGTGACCTCTTTCCGGTCATACCTGATAATACATTGGTAGATGATCTATATGTCGGACTGACAGCGCTGAAAAAGGGTTATTCCATAAAAAACATTCCCTCCGCTACAGTCACTGAAGACACGGAAGCAGACCTTGCCGGACAGTACAGACGGAGGGTCAGGATTGCGGCAGGATCATATCAGAATCTATTCCGGTTCGGACCATTCCCCTCACCCAACATAAAAATCTCATTCTCATTCTTTTCACACAAGGTCCTCAGATGGCTCACACCATTTTTTCTTATGCTGGTTTTTATGACAACGGTCATTCTTTCGGCCAGCTCCGTTTTCTATTTTTGTCTGTTAGCCCTTCAGTTAATTTTTCTACTTTTGTCGGCGCTTGACCTGGCACTGAACGAATACGGACGGAAAATGTTATATCTGCGGTATGTGACGCAGTTTATAATGATGAACGCAGCACTGACAGGAGGGTTTTTAAGGGCATTAAAGGGGATTAAAAATGGTATATGGGAACCCACCAAACGCGTTTGAGATGACAGAGAACGCCAGAATGAACACCATCAACGAGGCAATCGAAGAGATAAGGGAGGGCAGGATAGTCATTGTCGTTGACGATGAAGACAGGGAGAACGAGGGCGACTTCATCTGTGCCGCTGAACTGATAACCCCCGAGATCGTAAATTTCATGGCCACCCACGGCAGGGGTCTGATATGCGTCCCTCTGCCGGAGGAGCGATGCGACCAGCTTGACCTCCACATGATGGTGGGACATAACACATCTCTTCATGAGACGGCCTTCACCGTTTCGGTAGACCTCCTCAGCCCCGAGACGACAACTGGCATCTCTGCCCGCGACAGGGCACTTACCATAAAAGCACTTGTCGACCCGGCAACAAAACCCTCACAGCTTGGAAGACCCGGACATATATTCCCCCTCAGGGCACGCTCGAAGGGGGTGCTGCGCAGGGCAGGTCACACTGAGGCAGTAGTTGACCTCACCAGGCTGGCAGGGCTCCATCCCGGAGGTGCACTGGTGGAGATAATGAACGAGGACGGCTCTATGGCCCGTCTGCCAGACCTGCTGGAGATATCAAAGAGGTTCGGCATAAAGATAGTTACCATCAGGGACCTGATAAGATACCGGCTGGGCATTGAATCAATAGTCGAGATGGGCGAACAGGTGAAGCTGCCGACAGAACACGGCGACTTTGACTTCATCCCCTTCAGACAGGTGAGCAACGGACTGGAGCATGCTGCCCTCGTAAAAGGTACATGGACCAAGGATGAACCTGTACTGGTAAGGGTACACTCTTCATGCTTCACCGGAGATATCTTCGGTTCACAGCGATGTGACTGCGGCCCGCAGCTGCATAAGGCGATGCAGATGGTCAATGATGCCGGCAAGGGGGCAATAATATACCTCAGCCAGGAAGGACGGGGCATAGGCCTGATAAACAAAATCAAAACCTACAAGCTCCAGGAACAGGGACGTGATACCGTGGAGGCAAACATCGAACTCGGCTTCCGCGAAGATGAGCGTGACTACGGCATAGGTGCAAACATAATGCGCGGGATAGGACTCGGTAAGGTCAGACTGATCTCAAATAACCCGGTGAAGAGAGCCGGGCTCGAAGGATACGGCATCTCAATCGTGGAGGTAATACCTCTTGTCATCGCACCCAACCCTTTCAACTCCTTCTACCTTGAGACAAAAGCCGCAAAGATGGGCCACAGCTTTGTCTGTTACAAGACGCCAAGCAAGGGGGAAGATGAATGACAGGAAGCCATCGATAGTATTCATGGGCACGCCTGCCTTCGCCGTGGCAAGCCTGCGCGCACTGCATGAAGAAGGGTACACCATTGCTGCCGTTGTCACTGCACCCGATAAGCCGGCAGGCCGGGGTCAGAAGATATCATGCACCCCTGTGAAAGAGTATGCTATCGGGAACGGACTTCCTATCTTTCAGCCTGATAAGCTGCGTGATGCCTCGTTCATAAACAGTATCAGGGAATTAAATGCAGACATGTTCGTCGTAGTTGCATTCCGCATGCTGCCTGCACTTCTGTGGAGCATGCCGCCCATGGGAACCTTCAACCTGCACGCCTCCCTCCTGCCGCAATACCGTGGCGCGGCCCCCATAAACCATGCCATTATCAACGGAGAGACACAGACAGGGATCACAACATTCCTGATTGATGATGAGATCGACACAGGCAAAATACTGCTCAGGAAAGCTACGGACATACTCCCTGAAGATAATGCCGGCACTCTCCATGACCGGCTCATGACCCTCGGT
>JALOMM010000203.1 GCA_025455535.1 Bacteroidales bacterium
ATACAGCTTTCTGAGGCCGTACCGCTGGAGGTTTGCACTGGGTCTGTCGTTCCTCCTGGTTTCTACAGCTGCAAGTCTCATGTTCCCGAAGCTTCTCGGTGACATGGTTGACATGGGCAACAGCGGCAGGATAACGGAGGAGATAAACAGGACAGGTCTGACTCTTATGGCTATTCTTATAATACAGGCGCTCTTTGCCTATATGCGGACAAGGATCTTTGTGTCAGTGACAGAGAGAACCCTGGCATCTATCCGACAGTCGCTTTACAACCATCTTATCAGGCTGCCCATGTCATTCTTCTCCGAGCGCAGGGTAGGAGAACTCAACAGCCGTATCTCATCTGACATTGCACTGCTTCAGGACTCCCTTACCGGAACGCTGGCAGACCTCCTCTCTCAGCTTCTGATAATCACCGGCGGGGTCACCCTGATGATGGTCAGCTCTTTCAAGCTGACTCTGTTCATGCTTGCAATTATACCGGCCATGTCTCTGATGGCATTCTTTTCAGGGAGGGCTATAAGACGGTATTCGCGAAAGGCCCAGTCATTCGTTGCCGAGTCAAACACAATAGTTGAGGAGACGCTGCAGGGCATACAGAATGTCAAGGCCTTTACGAATGAGGCTTTTGAGAGCAGGAGGTACCGCGAAAAGACAGAGCAGGTAGCCAGGGCAGGCATCAGGGGAGGAAAATACCAGGCGTCGGTTTCTTTCATTGTGCTGGGTTTTTTTGTTGCCATGGGTGCGGTTATATGGCGAGGTGCAGCCATGATTGCCAGCGGCCAGATGGAAGCCGGTCAACTCTTTTCTTTTGTCATTTATTCCGGGTTCATCGGGGGAAATATCGCGGGTATGGCCGGGGTTTATACAAGACTGCAGAAGACAATCGGTGCCGCGGAAAACCTCCTTCTCCTGCTCGATGAACCGGCGGAAAGGGTCAGTGAGAGATATGTGCCTGACAGTGAGCATACTCTCCGCGGGCAGATAACCTTCGACAGTGTTGAATTCAGGTATCCCTCGCGCAGTGAGGTCACTGTCCTTAAGGAGGTAAGCTTCAGGGTAGAGCCGGGACAGCAGATAGCACTTGTAGGACCCAGCGGTGCAGGGAAATCAACCGTCACATCACTGCTGCTGAAATTTTATGAACCTTCCGGTGGAAGGATACTCTTTGACGGACGCGACAGCCTTGATTTCCCGGTTACGGAACTGCGCGCCCAGATGGCAATAGTAATGCAGGATGTATTCCTTTTCGGGGGTACTATCCGTGAGAATATTGCCTATGGCAAGCCTGACGCAGGCGAGGAGGAGATAATTGATGCAGCTGTGCAGGCCAACGCCTGGGATTTCATACAGTCATTTCCCGAAGGGATGGATACTGTTGTAGGTGAGCGCGGGGTGCAACTGTCAGGAGGACAGCGTCAGCGGATCGCCATTGCACGTGCGGTACTGAAAAACCCGAAGATTCTCATCCTTGATGAAGCCACCTCTTCACTTGACTCTGAATCGGAGAGGCTTGTTCAGGAGGCGCTGGAAAAGCTTATGAGTAACCGCACTTCACTGGTCATCGCCCACCGTCTGGCTACGGTGCGCAATTCAGACAAGATCATTGTACTTAATGAGGGGACGATTGTTGAGGAGGGTACCCATTCTGAGCTTATGGCGAACGGAAACGGCCTTTACAGGTCGCTCACAAAGCTGCAGTTCACCACATAAAAGGGAAATGCATCAATACAGAGAAACACAAATCTAAATATTAACTTTGCAGACTTAAGAAGGTAATTATGTTACGGACAGCCAGAAACACAATTCTTGCATTGATTGCTGCAATAGCATCATCATCAGCACTCCAGGGCCAGGTGCCTGTTCAGATATCAACCGAGAAAATCGTTTCAGCCGGCAAGGTCTATTACATGCATGAGGTGCAGAAAGACCAGACTCTGTATTCTATTTCAAGGGCCTATAAGGTGTCACTTGAAGACATCTCGAGCGTTAATGTGATCCCCTCATACGGGATCGTTCCGGGGCAGGTTCTCAAGATCCCTGCTTCTGAGCCTAAGAAGTCGATTACCACCGATGAGCAGGCAAAAGAGATGGCACGCAAGAGGGAACAATCTCAGCCGCAGCAGCAGCCGCAGCCTCAACCGCAGCAGCAGACGCAGCCTCAGCCTCAACCGCAGACCCTGCCGCAGCCGCAGTCTCAGTCACAGCCTCAATATAAGGTGTCAACGCAGAAGATTGTCTCGAACGGTAAGGTATATTACCTGCATGAGGTAGAGAAAGGGCAGACGCTTTATTCAATAGCAAGAACCTACAAGGTCACTGTTGATGATGTTACCCGTGAGAATGTGATTGCTTCATATGGGATAGCCCCGGGTCAGGTGCTTAAGATCCCCTCATCAGAGGCCCCTGCAGCAGAGCCGGTACAGGCTAAAAAACAAGCTGAGCCGCTGCCTCCGTCAGAGCCACAGGTAAAGGAAGAGCCTAAGTCTGCAGCTCAGCCGCAGACACAGTCGTCATCCCCTTCAGGCGTTGCCCGGCAGGAGGAGAAGGAGCAGGCTCCGCCAGCCTCCGCAGCGCCTGCCAGAGAGGATCCTGAACCGCAGCCTGAAGCTGTACCTGCCGTGAAGAAACCCGTGCAGCCTGAGAAGAAGACACACAAGGTCCAGAAAGGCGAGTCTCTCTCAGATATCGCCGACAAGTATGAAATCACTGTCAGTGAGCTCAAGCAGGCAAACAAGGGGCTGATATTCGCGACGCCGGGTATGCGCCTTGTGATTCCCGCCAAGGAAGTCAGCGAACGCGATCCGAAAGAGTAGAGTAGTTGGATCTGGGCGACCCTTACTGACCCGTCTTTAACGGCTTGAGATTTTCAACCCGGAAAAGGTCATCCGGAATTCCCTGGTCAAACCTGACATCTGTCAGGAGAATTTTTGTGCTGTGATCCTTCTCAAGGTCCTTCATCGACACTTCTGAGGCATTCCAGTATTTCCCGATTCTTTCATACTTATAACTGGCTTCCTTGAATTTCTTCCCCAGCTGGTTAAAGTATTCCATGGTTATGGGATAACCGTAGGTTTTATTGATCGTGACAATAACCCTGGAGTAGTTTGATTTTCCCGATTTGGGAACCATGCTGAGGATGTGTGCATCACCCTCCGAGTTGATGAATTCGGGTGTATACCTCTCGGCATAGGGGGTTTGCGCCATGTCCTCGTATGAAAAATCGGTGTTGTTGAACGACTGGTCTTTCGATAGTATCGATACCTTCTTCGGGTTGCCGAGTGCCGGCAGGTATACCCACATCACCGATCCCGGCAGTGTCAGTGTTGCCATTCCGGCCTGTGACTCAGGTTTTGTGTACCTGTATAATTTCCTTTCAGGACCTTTCTCGAACATTTCTGCTTCACGCACTTTCTCCTTGCCTGTTTTATCGGTAAGGATGATAACTACTTTTCCCTGTCTGTCCTTCGGTGAAAACATGACCTCGTCCATCTTATTCAGTACGGCCATGGGATCCTGTGATAGAGCATCATTCAGGATGGCAAAAAGAAGAATAGTGAGCAGGGTGATTCTGTTGATAAAGACTTTCATGATTAAGAATTCTGTTGTGTTTTGATTTTCTCATTTCTGTGTGCAAGGATCAGTATCACCGGAAGCAGGGTCATCGCACTCAGACCCGACCCGAACATACTGAGCGATATCAGCAGTCCGAAATGTTCGAGCGGCACCATTTCGGAAAACAGAAGTACCAGGAACCCG
>JALOMM010000204.1 GCA_025455535.1 Bacteroidales bacterium
TTTTTCAGGGTATTCCGCCACCCTGACAAGGAAAGTGTCGCGTCTCTCTTCAAGGGTGGTAATCCGTCTCTTGCCTGAGGTGTGGAGCAGGTATCCCGAGGCCATAAGAAAGCTGATGATGGCACAGCCGTAAAGCAGGTCTGTGAAGTAGCCTTTATATGCCATCCTGAGGGTCATGGCTGCCGCGGCGACAGCCAATAATATCCACGCAGCAGTGTCAGCGGCCGGCGCTGCCTCTGCTGCCAGCACTCCAGCACACAATGGTGCATAAAGCCTCAGGAACGGGATATCCCTGAAATGCACGGGTCAACAGCTTAAGACCCATTAAAGGTAGGAAATTAACGGAGAAAAAGCAAGCCGGAAAGGGGGTTAACGGTAGGCAGGCAGTACAGTGCGGTATTCAGCCTCAAATTTACCCCGCATGAGGTCATTCAGTTTGCCCCTGATCAGCCTGCGGCGCAGCGGGCTTAGCTTATCGGGGAACAGTATCCCGTCAAGGTGATCATACTCATGGAGTACCACCCTGGCCTTGTATCCGTGGTAAACCTCATCATGGAAATTCCATTGCTCATCATAATACTGGATCCGTATCACTGACTCGCGGTCAACCTCCTCACGTATCCCCGGCAGGCTGAGGCATCCCTCGTTCATCGGTACCTTGTCGCCTTTGCGTTCTATGACATGAGGGTTTATGAATGCCTGTCTGAAGCCCTTCATCTCCGGATGGTCTTCTGCCAGCGGCTCTCCGTCAATGACGAAAATCCTGATAGACTTTCCTATCTGCGGCGCTGCAAGACCCAGTCCGTCTGAGTTGTACATCGTCTCAAACATATCAGAAAGCAGTTTGTCGAGATCCGGATAGTCACGGTCTATCTCCTTCGCTACCTGGCGAAGGACAGGGTGTCCGTATACATAAATGGGATAAGTCATTATTCTTTTTCTATCTTTTGCTGTTCAACTCCCTCCTTGTCAGCCATGACTGCAGGATGATTGATGCGCTGATGCGGTCTACCATCGATTTGTCTCTGCGGCTGCTCTTCTTCACTCCGCCGTCAATCATTGTCCTCATTGCCATCTGTGACGTAAAGCGTTCATCTGCGAGGTGCAGTTCCACCAGCGGAAACAGTTTTCTGAACCTGGCAATGAACGGGTCAATGTATTTGACGCTTTCACTGGGCAAATTGTTCACGGTGACAGGATATCCTATCACAACCTCTGTGACATTTTCACGGGGTATATAATCTCTGAGGAAGGCTTCAAGTTCTCCGGAAGGGACTGTTACCAGGGGGGATGCGATGATCCTTAGCGGGTCTGTAACAGCCAGCCCGCACCGTTTTCTTCCGTAGTCTATTGCAAGTGCCCTGCCCAATACTGGAATTTTTTGAAGCGGTGCAAAGTTACCTATTTGGTAAGATAAAAAAAAGAGCCCCGCGACAGCGGGACTCTTCCTTATAACAGAACGTAAGTTCAGTTATTTTTCGGTTTCGGGCGACACCTCCTGCGGAGCGAACTCCATCTGCGAGAGGCGCTTGTAGGTGTTGTACCTCCATTTTGCATTCTCTTCAGCCTGCTTGAAGAGGTACTCAGCCTCGCCGGGGAAGTCCTTCAGCAAGGAAGTATAACGTACCTCTGACATGAGGAAGTCCTGGAATTTGCTCCAGTCGGGTTCCTTGGAATCAAGCTGGAAGGGGTTCTTGCCCTGAGCCTCGAGGCGCGGATCGAACCTGTAGAGATGCCAGTAACCTGAAGTAACTGCCTCCTCTGCCTGTGCCTGTGTCTTTCCCATGCCGTCGCGAAGGCCGTGGTTGATACAGGGTGAGTAAGCAATGATGAGTGACGGTCCGGGATACTCCTCAGCCTCACGGATAGCCTTGAAATACTGGCTCTGGCTTGATCCCATGGAGACCTGTGCCACATATACGTAGCCGTAAGTCATGGCCATCTGTCCCAGATCCTTCTTGCGTATCTTCTTGCCTGATGCTGCAAACTTGGCAACAGCACCTGCCGGGGTTGACTTGGAGGCCTGACCGCCGGTGTTGGAGTAGACCTCAGTGTCGAGGACAAGGATATTCACATCATCGCCTGAGGCAATGACATGATCAAGCCCTCCGTAACCGATGTCGTAAGCCCATCCGTCGCCGCCGAAGATCCAGTACGATTTCTTTACCAGGTATTGCTTCAGTTCGAGGATATCATTGCAGACCTGTGCTTTATCCTTCTCACATGCGGCAATAACCTTGTCTGAGACCGCCCTGCTTGTTTTTGCATTGTTTTTTTCAGCAAGCCACTCATTAAATGCTGTCACTGTCTCGGGTTTCAGTCCGTTACTGAGGTTCTCTTTCATGAGTCTCTCAATGCGCTCCCTTAACCTTGTTGCCCCCAGTGCCAGTCCGTAGCCATACTCGGCATTGTCTTCAAAGAGTGAGTTTGCCCATGCGGGTCCGTGGCCGTTATGGTTCATCGTATAAGGCGTTGACGGTGCCGACCCCCCGTAGATGGAGGAGCATCCGGTAGCGTTCGATACAACCATGCGGTCGCCGAAGAGCTGTGTGACTGCCTTGATATAAGGTGTCTCGCCGCAACCTGCGCATGCGCCCGAGAACTCAAAGAGAGGCTGTGCAAACTGCGAGTTCTTCACGTTGGTATACTTGTCAACGACAGTATCCTTGTAACCGACTTTCTCATGCATGTAGGTCCATATCTCAGCCTGTTCGAGCTGTGTGCCCAGAGGTTTCATGATGAGAGCCTTTTCTTTGGCGGGGCATACATCAGCACAGTTGCCGCAGCCGGTGCAGTCATATACGCTGACCTGGACACGGAATTTGTGGCTCTTGGTGTTGCCGATGCCCTGTTTGGCTGTGGTGCCCTTTGGGGCGGATGCCAGCTCTTCATCAGTAAGGAGGAAAGGTCTTATGACGGCATGAGGACAGACATAAGAGCACTGGTTGCACTGTATGCACTTGTCCATCTGCCATTCCGGAACGTTTACTGCAATACCGCGTTTCTCGTAGGCGGTTGTGCCTGCAGGGAATGTACCGTCTTCGCGACCCACAAAGGCACTCACCGGCAGATCATCGCCGCGCAGGCCGTTGATAGGCTCAACCACGTCACGTATGAAGGCTGGCTTGGTATCGTCAACAGGAGCAGGTTTTACCTCGATTGATGCCCATGCGGCAGGTATTTCGACTTTAATTACCTCACCTCCGCGGTCGATGGCATCGTTGTTCATCTTGACAACATCTTCTCCCTTCCTGCCGTACGACTTGATGACAAAATGCTTCATTTCATCCACGGCCTGCTTGTACGGAATGACCTCAGCCACCTTGAAGAATGCGCTCTGCATGATGGTGTTGGTGCGTGTGCCCAGACCAAGTTCCTCTGCTATCTGTGTAGCATTGATCATGTAGAAATTGATATTGTTCCCGGCCAGATACTTCTTCATGCTGTCAGGGAGTCTCTTCTTTGTCTCTTCAACATCCCATATTGAGTTGAGGAGGAAGGTGCCTCCTTTCTTCAGCCCTTTAAGCATGTCATACTTGTCAAGATATGACGGTACGTGGCATGCCACGAAGTCAGGGGTGTTGACAAGATAGGGTGAGCGTATCGGCTTGTCACCGAAACGGAGGTGTGATGTGGTTATACCCCCTGATTTCTTGGAGTCATAGGCAAAATAGGCCTGGCAATACTTGTCAGTTGTCTCACCGATGATCTTGATCGAGTTTTTGTTTGCACCCACGGTGCCGTCAGAGCCGAG
>JALOMM010000025.1 GCA_025455535.1 Bacteroidales bacterium
TACATGAAGGGTGAGAAGGGATTCGAGCGTTATTACGCGTTTCTGTCACTCTTCTCTTTTGCAATGCTCGGACTGGTGCTGGCGACAAATATTTTCCAGATGTACATATTCTGGGAGCTTGTTGGGGTATCTTCATACCTGCTCATAGGGTTCTATTATGACAGGCCGAGTGCTGTTGCAGCTTCGAAGAAAGCCTTCATAGTAACGAGATTTGCCGATATGGGATTCCTTGTCGGTATCCTGCTCCTCTCATTTACAACAAAAACATTTGATTTTGTATCACTGACGTCACTCGACGGCCCGGCAATAACCAGCACCGGCGGTGCGGTTTTCCTTGGCATGTCACTGATGACATGGTCCATGCTGCTGATATTCATTGGAGGCGCAGGCAAATCTGCCATGTTCCCGCTCCACATATGGCTTCCTGATGCCATGGAGGGCCCCACACCGGTATCGGCGCTGATCCATGCCGCAACAATGGTGGTTGCCGGTGTGTACCTGGTTGCCAGACTCTTCCCGGTGTATTACTTCACAGCACCCGAAGCTCTTCATATCATTGCATGGGTCGGCGCATTGTCGTCACTGCTGGCGGCAATAATCGCCACCACCCAGACAGACATCAAACGTGTCCTCGCTTACTCGACGATATCGCAGATCGGTTATATGGTCTTTGCCCTCGGAGTGTCTGGTTACGGCGATCATGAAGGCCTTGGCTTCATGGCATCAAACTGGCATCTCTTCAATCATGCCATGTTCAAGGCCCTGCTGTTCCTCGGTGCCGGATCGGTCATTCATGCCGTGCACAGCAATTACATGACAGATATGGGAGGTCTGAGAAAATATCTTCCGGTGACACATATCACATTCCTTATCGCATGTCTCACCATTGCAGGCCTGCCCCCTCTCTCCGGCTTCTTCAGCAAGGATGAGATACTTACTGCCGCCTTCCATCATGACAAGATTCTCTTTGCCATCGAGTATGCAGTGGCAGGACTGACGGCATTTTATATGTTCAGGCTCTATTTCTCAATATTCCACGGCGTTGACAGGCATTATCACCATACGCCGCACGAGTCTCCGGCAGTAATGACAATACCCCTCATGGTGCTGGCTTTCGGATCTGTATTCGCAGGATTCCTCCCTTTCAGCAAACTTGTTTCCTCCGACGGTGTCCCCTTCGAGTCGCATATAGAGTGGGGCATCGCAATTCCTTCCATCCTCATTGGACTTGCAGGTATTACAGTAGCGTGGGTGATGTACAAAAAAGAGACTGCTATTCCGGACAGGATTGCTTCTACGTTCAGACTGAGCTATAAGTGGGCGTACAATAAGTTCTATTTCGATGAGATGTACATATTCGTTACAAAGAAGGTCATCTTCAAACACATATCACATCCTGTCGCATGGTTTGACAGGCATGTCGTTGACGGCACGATGAACGGTATTGCGTGGGTGACCCAGTCGGTCTCTTCCATGATAAAAGGGTTTCAGTCGGGACAGCTGCAGAAGTACGGTTATGTATTTGTTACCGGGGCAGTTGCCCTGGCGCTGTTGTTCATCTATATACTATAACACGGATCATTTACTGAAAAATATCTGACTATGAATATTTTAACCTGGCTTGTAATAATTCCGCTGCTTACCATCACAGGCATTCTGCTTGTGAAGGATGCACGGCAGGCAAAGATTGTTTCGGCGTTCGGCATGGGCATACAGCTTATTGTCTCAGCGGTCATCGTCTACCTTTACGTTGCCATGCGGAAGGCCGGCATCACCGATGAGATGGTAATGATAAGCAGCTATGAATGGTTCAAAAGCCTGAATATTTATTATACGGTAGGTGTTGACGGCATCTCGGTTGCCATGATAGCCCTTACCTCGGTAGTGGTCTTTGCCGGCATCTTTGCATCATGGGAGATGGATGATCTGAGGAAGGAGTTCTTCATTTCACTCATTCTTCTTGCAACGGGGGTGTTCGGGTTCTTCATCTCGCTCGATCTCTTTACCATGTTCCTCTTTTACGAGCTTGCGGTCATCCCGATGTACATCCTTATCGGCATCTGGGGCAGCGGTCCGAAGGAGTACGCAGCCATGAAGCTTACCCTGATGCTGATGGGCGGATCGGCCCTGCTTATGGTTGGTCTCTTCGGCATCTACTTCAACTCGGCCCCCGATGGCGGTGAATTGACATTCAATATCCTGGAGATATCCAAGATCACTATTCCGATTGAGGCACAGAGGTGGTTCTTCCCGTTCACCTTTGTCGGCTTTGGTGTTCTCGGTGCCCTCTTCCCCCTCCATACCTGGTCACCTGACGGTCATTCGTCAGCCCCTACTGCAGTATCTATGCTGCATGCCGGAGTACTGATGAAACTGGGTGGTTACGGAGCCTTCAGGGTGGCTATGTTCCTTATGCCTGAGGCTGCCAATGAGATGGCCTGGATATTTATCATACTGACAACCATCAGTGTTGTCTACGGAGCCTTCGGCGCCATTGTGCAGAAGGATCTCAAATACATCAATGCATACTCCTCGGTGAGTCACTGCGGGATGGTTCTGTTCGCCGTACTGATGATGAACCGTACGGCGATGACAGGCGCCGTGATACAGATGATATCGCACGGACTGATGACTGCCCTCTTCTTTGCCCTCATAGGCATGATTTACGGCAGGACCCACACCCGCATGATCAACGAGATGGGGGGGCTGATGAAGGTAATCCCCTTCCTGGGTGTTGCCTACGTCATTGCAGGACTGGCCTCTCTCGGTCTTCCGGGGCTCAGCGGCTTCGTTGCCGAAATGAATATCTTCTTCGGAGCTTTTGAACATCCTGACACTTTCCGCAGGGTGGCAACCATCATTGCCGTCTCATCAATAGTGATAACAGCAGTTTATATCCTCCGGGTTATCGCCATTCTCCTCCTCGGCCCGATCCGTGATCATCATTTTGATCACCTGAATGATGCCAAGTGGTATGAGAAGCTCTCTATCGTCAGCCTTCTGGCCGGCATAATATATATCGGAATGGCTCCGCTGCACCTGTCGGATATTATCCGCGAAAGCGTAATGCCTATTGTAGATAAGTTATTATAAGAAATTGCAAAACAGGAACTTAATCTAACCTGCAACAAAATGAGTCTTGAGAGTTTTACAATAATGCGCCACGAATTGCTGCTGACACTGTCATTTCTGGTCATACTCCTCGCCGAGGTTTTCACGGGTGAAGAGAGGAAGGAACGTGTCAGAGGACTGGCAGTGATCATTTTTGGTATAGTTACGGCTGTCGGTTTCCTTCCGCTGCCTGAGGGAAGCATATTCGGCGACATGTACAGGGCGACCCGCACCACTTCGCTGATGAAGAATATCCTTAACATAGGGACCCTCATCGTTTTCATACAGTCTTATTCATGGCTGGGAAGGGCTGAGAACCGCGACAGGATACATGAGTACTTCATGCTCCTGATGACCACCCTTATCGGAATGAACTTCATGATCTCCGCAGGTCACTTCCTGATGTTTTACATCGGCATTGAGCTGGCAACCATACCGCTGGCTGCACTGGCCGCTTACGAAAGATTCAAGAACAGGTCAGCTGAAGCGGGTATCAAGCTTATACTCTCCTCATCTCTCTCTTCCGGAATCCTGCTCTTTGGCCTCTCGATGATCTACGGAACCACAGGCTCACTCTATTTCTCGGAGGTGGCTGCAGAGGTGAGGGATATGCCCCTGGTGATCCTGGGCTTCATCTTCTTCTTCTCGGGGATGGGTTTCAAGATGTCACTGGTGCCGTTCCATCTGTGGACTGCAGACGTATATGAAGGGGCACCGGTAAATGTCACCGCCTACCTCTCGGTAGTGAGCAAGGGTGCTGCTGCATTCATTTTCATCATCGTCCTTTTTACCGTTTTTCCCGTCATCATTGCCACGTGGGAGAAGACAATATGGATTATTGCGGTTCTGACGATCACCATCGGCAACCTCTTTGCCCTCAGGCAGAAGAACATGAAGCGATTCCTCGCTTTCTCGTCAATAGCACAGGCAGGTTTCTTCCTGCTGGGCTTCGTGGGCGGCAACCAGCTTGGCATGACCACGGTTATCTATTATGCCCTGGTATATATCTTCTCTAACCTTGCCGCGTTCGGCATCGTAGGCATCATTGCCGACAAGACTGGCAGGGAAAGCATGGATGATTATGACGGCCTCTACCGCACCAATCCCGGACTCAGTATTGCCATGATGCTCGCGATGTTCTCGCTGGCGGGCATCCCTCCGGTTGCCGGCTTCTTCGGAAAGTTCTTCCTGTTCGTGGCCGCGGCCGAAAAAGGCTTCTACGTGCTGGTGACCATCGCGGTTCTCAATACCATCATTGCTCTCTATTATTACCTTCTGGTGGTCAAGGCCATGTTCATTAACCGGAATGAGACCCCAATAGAGCCGTTTAAGAGCGATTCTATGTCAAAGCTGGGTCTTGCCATATGCCTGGCCGGCATCATTGTCACAGGCTTCGCAAGCGGCATTTTTGAGATGATAAGAAATTTAAGTTACGGAATCTAATACTCCAGGTTATGACATCACTTACCACTGCCAAGCACCAGATAGGAGAAATTGACGGCATACGCTGTACTTTAATTGAGACGGGCGCCAGTCGTCAGAGGATGGAGTTTCTGCGTGACCTTCTCACATTCAACAGGCTGGAGGTGAAGATTAAGGAGGAAACTCCGGCTGAAGGGACAGAGGAAGTGCTCTATACCATCGGTGTAACGGATATCGTATTCAATCCGGTTTATGCCATCTATGAAAGGACCCTTTTGAAACAGGATGGTCAGATTGTAACCCCTGCCTTCTGGAGACAGCAGGATGGAGATACCGCAGTTCAGTACTGGACTTACGGGAAGACGGAAACGGCTGACCAGTACGAGTAGTATCCTGTCAGAGTTCTGACATCATAACACTCAGACGATCTGCAAACTGAGTAATATCATCTGAAGTAGTATCCCAGCTTGTCATGAGCCGGTATTCCGACAGCTCCTCATCCCACGGATAGAAGAAATACTCCCTCCTCAGCCGTTCAGCGATATCCTCCGGCATAATAAGGAATATACCGTTTGATTCGACCTTCTGGGTTATGGTCACCCCTTTTATCGTCCTTATCCGTTTCTCCAGTTCAAGTGCCATTTTGTTGGAATGTTGTGCGCACTCCTTCCAGAGATCATTATTAAGGTAGGCTATATACTGTGCAGCGATGAACCGCATCTTGGAGGCGAGCTGCATCCCCTGCTTGCGGATGTACTTGAATCCCTCCGCCAGTCCGGGTTTAAGGAAACAGACTGCCTCGCCGTACATCATGCCGTTCTTTGTGCCGCCGAATGACAGGACATCGACACCGGCGTCGGTGGTAAAGGCCCTGAAAGGGAGCCCGAGGCTTACCGCAGCGTTTGCCAGGCGGGCCCCATCCATGTGAAGGAGCATGTTATTCCCATGGGCAAAATCAGCCAGTTCACGTATCTCCCTGACACTGTACACTGTCCCCATCTCAGTAGACTGTGAGACGGAGATGACAGCCGGCTGGCTGTGATGTTCAAACCCGAAGCCGTGCATATGCCTTCTCAGGAGATCAGGTCTCAGCTTGCCGTCAGGCGTGTCAACGGTCAGCACCTTGCACCCGGTGAATTTCTCGGGCGCTCCGCACTCATCCTCTTCGATATGGGCTGAAGAGGCCGTTATTACCGAATTCCATGAGCGTGTCACTCCTGCAAGACCAAGCACGTTCGCCGCCGTGCCGGTAAAGACAAAGCTGATCTCACTATCCTCACCCAGTTCCTTCCTGAGCAGTTCAATGGCCCTTGCGGTGAAGGGATCGGAGCCATATCCGACCGTATGTCCATGGTTGACCCTCATAATCTCATCCATCACCGCAGGATGAACCCCGGAGTTATTATCGCTGGCAAAGCCCCTTTTCAGTTTCAGTTCGCTCATGTTGATAGGTTGAAAATCCTTGCAATTTACTTAAAACCTGCAGGAGCTCAAATGTTCTTTAGCTATCTTTACATATTATGAGTGCAATGACAAGGTATTTCATGTTCCTCTCATACAGGGGAACGGCCTATAACGGTTGGCAGCTGCAGCCGGGAAAGCATACCGTGCAGGGTGTTGTCAACAAGGCAGTCAGCACGGTCCTCAATGAGCAGATAAACGTCACAGGGGCCGGCAGGACTGATACCGGGGTGCATGCATCGTTCTTCTGTGCTCATTTTGACTCTGCCAGGAAAGAAATAGAAACAGACCACCAGCTGCTGTATAATCTGAACAGCCTGCTTCCGGAGGATATAGCGGCAAGCAGAATTGCAAGGGTGCGGCACGATGCCAATGCCCGCTTCGATGCTGTTTCGAGGACATACAGGTACACGATAACGACAAGAAAGGATCCCTTCGTTGCCGATACTGCTTGGCTTCTCTACTGGAAACTGGATGCTGCCTTGCTTAATGAAGCATCAGCAATACTGCTGAATCACAGTGACTTCACCAGCTTCAGCAGGCTTCACGGAGGAAATAAGACCAATACCTGCAAGGTTACCTTTGCGCAATGGACAGAGGAGCCCGGGAGGCTGGTATTCACAATCTGTGCTGACCGTTTCCTGCGAAACATGGTCAGGGCAATAGTGGGTACCCTTATTCCTGTGGGAAGGGGAAAGTTGTCACTCAAGGAGTTTGAAGAAATAATTACCGGGCGTGACCGCTCCCTGGCGGGACAGTCTGCTCCGGCGCAAGGTCTTTCACTGACAGGAATAGATTATCCGGAGACGCTGTTCAGCTGACACCGCCGTTCCATATCCCCCAGGCCATTTCTGCCTGTATCTGAAACATCTGTTCACCGTTCACGGTACGGCAGCCACGCTCTGCCCCTCTGGAGAGAAACTGTGTTACACGCGGATTATAAATAAGGTCAAACAGAAGCTGTGCTTCATGTAATGCGCTGTAATCAATTGCAGGTGAGACATCTGTATCTGGTGCCATGCCTGCAGGTGTGGTGTTGACCAACAGCCCGGCACCGCTGATGACATCACGGGGAAGATCAGTATAGACATATCCACCTTCGACAGGATTCCTAGACACCGGCACAGCTTTTATGCCAAGCTCACGGAGGATATATGTCACGCTTTTCGATGCTCCTCCGGTACCCAGCACCAGGGCATATTCAGGCACCCTGCCAAGATTGTGCATGAGTGACTCCCTGAAAGCCGGTGCGTCGGTATTGAACCCTTTAAGAAGGGCCCTTCCCTCCTCCCTGGTGACCCTGACAGTATTGACCGCACCTATTGCCGCAGCTACAGGGTCGATGCTGTCAAGGTAGCGGAACACCTGTACTTTATAGGGAATTGTCACATTGAATCCGCAGAGATATTCCTCTCTTTCCAGCAGTGCCGGCAGGTGATCAACGGAGGGGAGCTCAAACTTCCGGTAACTGTGGTCTGACAGTTTCTCCCTGGTGAACTTTTCAGTAAAATATTGCTGGGAAAATGAGTGGCCGAGGGGGGTTCCTATTATTCCGAAGAGCCTCATTTCATGTCTGCCGGGAGGAAACTGAAGAATGTATCTCCCCTCAGTCCGAGCCTCAGTGATTCGAGTGCAATGATCTCCCGTGGTTCAATGTTTCCGAGGTTCACATTGGCCCCGAAGTTGAGGATGAACCATGCCTGCTGTGATTTCTGCGGTGCCTCCCAGAGGACATTATTGAAGCCTATCTCCGCAGATATGGCTTTGATAAGATCCATGTTCACCGAGCCGTCGTCATTATAGATGCCGATGGTACCTGACTCGCGTGCCTCAGCTATCACCTTCACCGACCCTGCTTCAAGCTCCGACTTCATCATCTCAACCCACTGGTCAGGGGTATATACAATATTCTTCTTTTTTGAACCCACCTCGGAGATGATGGTGAAATCTTTTGAGAGTTTCCTGATATATTCAAGTTTTTCACTGTGGTCAAACTCAAATGAACCGTCAGATATCTCTGCCATCCTTATTCCATAATCCCTCAGGAGGTCGACATATTCTTCGAACAAACCCCTGATGATGAAGGCTTCGAAGAGTGTCCCGCCAAGGTATACGGTCATTCCTGCCTTATGGTAGACCTTTATTTTCTTCTCCACGTCGGGTGTGATGACCGAGGTGCCGAACCCAAGCTTCACGAAGTCTGTATATTCGCTTCCCACGGCTGCAAAATCCTCTGCTTCCCTAAGGCTCAGTCCCTTGTCCATAACCATCGTGAGTCCCTCATTTCTGGGCTTGGCTGGTCTTTCAGGCAGAAATGTGAGCAGTTGTGCTGCTTTTTTCATCTTCTATCACTTTTTTTTCTGAACAGTCGCTTCATCCCCGGCGTCATCATCTCTGAAGGGAGCAGCACCGAGTAGTCGTCAAACAGGTCCGCGTCAAGCCTGGAGGCCTCCGTCAGTGCCTTTAATGCTGACCTGGTTTTTTGTGCATGAAGGTATGCTGATGCAAGGATATAGTATAATCCCGGAAGGTCACGGCTCACATGCTTTGCCTTCTCCAGGAGGCGTATTGCCGTGTCATGCGAACCGGTCATTATCACGATCATGCCGATCTCTATCCATGCTTCATCATAATAACCGTCGATCCGGAGGGTCTCCCTGAGGCATTTAATGGCCTTCTTATGACTTCCAAGCAAAAGATACGCCTTACCCAGTGTGAACCAGTAATCGGGGTTGTCGGGGTCAAGCTGCACTGCCTTTCTGAGTGAGGTGACAGCCTCGGTGGTCTTGTCACGCGTCAGTGACAGCAGCCCCAGCCCGTACCACGGATCGGGAAAGTCGGGTGTAATCTCGATGGCCTCGTAGTAATATTTTCTTGCCATCTCCTCATTGCCTGTCTTGTCATAGCACTCAGCCAGGTATGTAAGGCCTTCGAGGCTCTCAGGCTCTTCCTCCACAAATTCCCTGTAGACCTCCATAGCTTCCCCGTATCTCTCCAGGTTACTGAGTATGTTGGCCTTGTTGAACAGGGCAAAGGTGTTGTCAGTATTGATTGCAAGGGCGTAGTCATACGCTTCCAGCGCCCTGTGGTAGTCTCCCGTCTTGTTATAGATTATTCCGAGGTTATACCATGCACTGTCAGAGTATGGCTCTTCATCGAGGTACCTGGTATAGTATTTTATGCTGTTCCTGTAATCCCCTTTTTTCTCGTATGCATATGCGAGGTCATAGATATGAGCCAAAAAGTCGGGCTCCAGTTCTGCAAGCATATGCAGGTAAGGTATCATCTGGTCATGATAGTTGAGATTCTGAAGCACAGAGGTTATGCTGTAAAGGATAGTCTCCTGGTCTTCAGAGTCTGACGCAAGCGCCTTGTTGAACACCTTCCTTGCTGCTGATATGTTACCGAGCATTGCCAGTGCCGTTCCCTTGCAGACATAAATGTCATAATTGCCAGGCTCAATATTCTCAAGCTTGCTGGCGATGGCCAGTGCTTCAGCCGCTCTCCCCTTTTCAAGCAGCACCCTTGCCTTCCTAATCTGTATCGGAACCGAATGGGGATGAAGCTCACACGCAAACGAGGTTGCCTCAAATGCGTTCAGCGGATTATTTCCCTCGAGATAATAATCGATAATAGTCTCAAATTCAATTACATCGAAATAACACGACTCGTTATTCTTCCGCATCTTCTCAAACCGGAGAATAACCTCTTCCACCTCATTGTCATGTACGAATCCGTATTTCTCTTCTTCCATTCTCCCCACAATATTGCGCAAATGTAATAGATATTATCACATGAGCTGTTTTAACAGGTATCAATTATCAACATGTCCTGTTTTTTATAAACATGATAAACAGGCTATTGTAAAATAATTTTCAGGTGACGCAACCTTCTGTGGCTGCCAAACATCTTACAATTGGAATCAGAAATTTACCCTCAAACCAAATATTACCCTAGAATTAACCTAAATTCTACCTTCTGAACCGGGCTTCTGGCCCGGTTTTTTTTACTCAGAAGTCAACCGGTAATACTATCTGCGGCAGGCTTTCAGTGTGTTCAGCAGCAGTGACACCCTTGTCATCGGTCCCACCCCGCCGGGAACAGGTGTAATATAGGAGCATCTGGGGGCAACATTTTCAAAGTCGACGTCACCCTTAAGCCTCCATCCTGCCTTGGTCTCGGGGGCGTCAACACGTGTTGTTCCGACATCAATGATGACGGCGCCTTCTTTCACCATGTCAGCTTTAACGAATCCCGGTGAGCCGATGGCGGCAATGATTATATCTGCTCTTCGGAGTGTTGCGCCAATATCTCGTGTACGGCTGTGTACCACGGTAACGGTGGCGTCGATCCCCTTCTGCGACAGCAGTATGCTTACGGGTCTGCCCACAATGTTGCTTCTGCCCAGAACAACGCACTCAGCCCCCTTAAGCGGGATATTGTACCTTCTGAGCAGTTCAACGATTCCGGCAGGTGTAGCTGAGACAAAAGCGGGAAGGCCGGCTGTCATCCTCCCCAGGTTCACCGGATGAAATCCGTCTGCGTCCTTAAGCGGTGAAATGTTCTCTATCACCTTATCTTCTGAGATATGGTCAGGCAGCGGCAACTGAACTATCAGGCCGTCTATTTCGGGATCATCATTTATCTCCGCCACTTTGGCTAGCAGCTTCTCCTCACTCGTGGAGGCGTCAAAGCGGATAAGAGTGGACCGGAAGCCGACCTCCCCGCAGTCTTTTACCTTGTGGGCTACATAGGTCTCACTGCCTCCGTCATTACCCACGAGTATTGCTGCCAGGTGCGGGACGCGCACGCCTCGCTCCTTCATGCTGTTGACAGCCGCGGCGATTTCAGCCTTGATCTCTGCAGCAGTCTTTTTTCCGTCGATGAGCTGGTACATAAGTTATCAGTTGTCGGTTGTGGGCTATCTTTTTGGTGCCAGTTTCGAGAGGTCACCTCCCTTGGCAACCATCTTCATTATCTTTCTTGTCTCGTCAAACTGTTTCAGCAGCCTGTTGACCTCCGTCACCGTTGTGCCGCTGCCGTCGGCAATCCGTTTCCTCCGGCTGCCGTTGAGAAGCATCGGGTTTGTTCTCTCGGCCGGCGTCATGCTTGATATGATGGCCTCTATACCCTTGAAGGCGTTGTCATCAATATCGAGGTTTTTAATGGCTTTGCCTACGCCCGGGATCATACCCATGAGATCCTTCATGTTACCCATCTTCTTGATCTGGTGGATCTGGGATATGAAGTCATTGAAGTCGAACTGATCCTTTGCAATTTTCTTTTGCAGCTTTCTTGCCTCGGCCTCATCATACTGCTCCTGTGCCTTTTCGACAAGGGTGACGATGTCGCCCATGC
>JALOMM010000205.1 GCA_025455535.1 Bacteroidales bacterium
TGCCGGCGGTATTCGTTATGGCACTCCTGCTGTCATGCGGCAATAATCATCTTATTGCAGATAAATCATTCAGGAAACTGATCCTTAATGATTATTCCGTGAGGGTGGAAAAATATGCCTCCGTGAGGGGTGACCTGTTCGGCCTTACTGACACAATAAGAGATGACAGCCGCAGGGAAGCCGTGATGTTTCTTCTGGCCTACATGCCTTTGAGTGACCTTGCCATCTATGAGCCTGGCTTCCTTCTCGCAAATGTTGATGCTGCCCTGAAGGCACGCAGGGAGATGAAGTGGGGCTCATCAATACCTGATGATATCTTCCTTCATTTTGTCCTCCCGCCGAGGGTCAACAATGAAAACCCTGACAGTTTCAGGCTTATTATGTATGATGAGCTCGCAGGCAGGATTGAGGGACTTGATCCTCAGGGGGCTGCCCTGGAGATAAACCGCTGGTGTCATGAGAAGGTGTCATATCAGCCGTCCGATATCAGGACGTCATCACCGATGGCAACCATACTGTCAGCGAGAGGACGCTGCGGAGAGGAGTCAACCCTCACGGTGGCGGCACTCAGAACGGCCGGACTGCCCGCACGGCAGGTCTACACTCCCCGCTGGGCACACAGCGATGACAATCATGCCTGGGTTGAGGTATGGATAAACGGACAATGGCATTATATGGGTGCCTGTGAGCCAGAGCTGGTGCTTGACAGGGGGTGGTTTACCGAGCCGGCACGTCGCGCAATGCTCATTCATACCCGCGCATTCGGCAGATATACCGGGAGTGAACCGCTGGTGAAGAGAGAGAATATGTTCTCTGAACTGAATACCCTGCCATCATATGCAGTCACCAAAGAGCTTAAGGTATCCGTAACTGACGGCAACGGCAACCCGGTGCGGGGAGCTGACGTCAGCTACCTCATCTATAACTACGCAGAATTCTATACGCTCGCACTGCTGAGAAGCGACAACGAGGGTGAATGCTCTCTTACCACAGGATCGGGCGCATTGCTGGTATGGGCAGACGACGGCACCCGCTGTGGCTATTCCTATGCCGCACCTGCAGACACATCCGTTAAGATCATCCTGACAGACGACCATCCCTCAGGTACCTCATTCTTCGATATGACAGCCCCTCCCGTGCTGCCTCCTTTTCCCCCGATGGATGAGGAGATGGTAAGGAAAAACAACCTCTTGCTGAAACAGGAAGACAGTATCAGACATTCATATATGAATTCGTGGATGTCTGATGTTCAGGTTTCAGACCTTTCTGCCGCGGCGGGCGTGTCTGAGGAAAGGATCATGAAGGTTCTCCGCACCTCCATGGGCAACTACCGGAGCATCGCACGATTCATCAGTGAAAGTTCCGGAAACGGCGACCTGGCAGTGAGACTCCTCGAGAATATTTCAGAGAAGGACCTGCGTGATACCCCTTCTGAGATACTGTATGACCATTTTGTCAACGCACCTGAAAACAAGGGCAGGTGGGACGAAGGGTTCTATGATGCCTATGTTCTTTCACCCCGCATTGATAATGAGATACTCTCACCGTTCAGAAGTTCCCTGAAAAGGACGACAGAAGCCCTTCCGGGCCAGTCTGCTGCTGATCCTTTGCATATTGCCGGATGGATCGATACTGCCATTGCCATAACCGATACTGAAAATTATTACAACACTCCGGTGATACCATCCGGGGTGGTGAGACTCAGAACAGCAGACCGTCATTCCAGGGACATCCTTTTTGTGGCACTGTGCAGGACACTCGGTCATCCGGCACGACTGGAACCAGGCACAGGAAGGCCACAGTATCACATGTCAGGAGAATGGAATACAGTATGGTTCTCCGGTGACCCCCGCCCGGCAGACAGCAGGAGCTTTGTCACTTTCACCACCGGGGAGAAGAGTCCGGAGCCTGAATATCATACCCATTTTTCTCTTGCGGTTCTGGAGAACGGAAAGTACAGGCCGCTTGATTACGGCTACAACGTGAGGATCACAAATCTTCCCGGGAGGATACCGCTTGACCCTGGAAGATACCTTCTGGTTACCGGAAACAGGGACGAGAATGGCGATGTCCTTGCCTCACTCTCATTCCTCGAACTGAAGAGTGATGAAGATATTAAGCTTGATGTCAGACTGCGCAAAAAGGACAAAGCGAAGCTCTCCGGGAAAAAGATCAATACGGCTGTAACCCTTCCCGCATGGAGTGGCGATGATCTGCCGTTAGGCACCCTGGTGCAAAATGGGGTGGTACTTATATGGCTTGAGCCGGGTAAGGAGCCCACACGTCACATCCTTAACGATCTGCCATTGCTTAAGAACGAGTTTGACAAATGGGGAGGCTGTTTTATCTTCCTCACTGACCCCTCTTCCGCACCTTCGTCATTCAACCCTGAAGCCATCGGCGGCCTTCCTGAAAAGAGCCTCTTCGCACTTGACAGGGATCTTCAGTTCATGCTGTCGGTTCTTGACAATGGCACAGTCTCTCATCCTCTGCCTGTGGTGATCTGTGCCGACAGTGAAGGGAATATCCTGTTTACATCTGAGGGATACAGGATCGGTACGGGAGAACAGATACTTAAAAACATAAACAACAGATAGTTATGAAATGGATTAATCTGCTTATTGTAGTTTTTTCTGCTCTTGTTTCCTCCTGCAGTACAGCCGGGGAGAGAGATGTTACTGCATTTGTCGATCCGTTTATAGGAACGGCAGCGCATGGTCATGTCTTCCCGGGGGCAACCGTACCCTTTGGAATGGTCCAGCTAAGTCCTGACAACGGCACCTCAGGGTGGGACTGGTGTTCAGGCTATCACTATTCTGACTCAGTCATTGCAGGCTTCAGCCATACCCATCTCAGCGGAACGGGGATAGGTGATCTCTGCGACATTCTCTTCCTCCCCTCAATGCATGAATTCACTCTTGATTTACCGGACACGGCAGCCTCCATTGCCAAGCTGAACAGATGTTACTTTTCGCATGAGGCTGAGCAGGCGCGGCCCGGTTATTATTCCGTGGCCCTGGGTAACGGTGTCAATGTCGAACTGACTGCCACACCGCGCTGCGGCATACAGCGTTACACAGCAGTAAATGACGGTGTAATGAGAGTGCTTATTGACCTTGGCTTTGCCATTAACTGGGACAGGCCTGTCGAATGCAGCCTTGAATGGGATGGAGAAGCTCTTTCCGGCAGACGGATTTCAACAGGATGGGCAAAACAGCAGTTCCAGTACTTCTCCTCCCTCTTCTCCCTGAGCCCGGCATCGGTAACGATGCTGAACAAGGGCGAGAATGCTGAAGGCACGGCCGTGGAAGGGATGAACATCGCCTGCATCCTTGAGTTCAATATGAAGAAAGATGATGAGCTGATAATCAAGACAGGCATCTCTGCCGTCGATGTCGCCGGTGCTGAGAATAATCTCAGGACTGAGATCCCGGGGTGGGATTTCAGCTCAGTCGCCGCCGGGGCCGGGCAGGCATGGCAGGAGAGACTCAGTGTTGTTGAGGCGTCTGCTTCTGACAGTACGACACTCAGGATATTTTATACAGCGCTGTATCACACAATGATAGCCCCAAACCTCTTTTCCGACGCCGACGGCAGATACCGGGGAGCTGACCTTGAGATACACTCAGCGACCGGGTTTACAAATTATACGGTGTTTTCTCTATGGGATACCTATCGCGCAGCACATCCTCTGTTCACCATCACTGCACCCTCTCTGGTACCCGATTTCATCAACTCAATGC
>JALOMM010000206.1 GCA_025455535.1 Bacteroidales bacterium
TGAGCCTGCTTCATGCCCAAAACTGACAAAAGGAAAATTCATGTACGACTTCGGCGACCAGTCAGGTATGACACCTCTCCTCCCGATGTACTCCCTGGGGCATAACTTCATACCTGATAAGATACATGCAGGAGGATTGCGCTATCACGGCGCGGGAGTGCTGGTGAGCCAGCTGCTGAAGGACGGACTTGTCGAGGCAAAGGCAAAATTCCAGAGAGAATGCTTCGAAGGAGGAGTGCTCTTTGCCCGGACAGAAGGGATCCTGCCGGCACCGGAATCGACATACGCCATAGCGGGTGCACTTGATGAAGCACGCAGGGCAGACATTGACGGCGTGTCAAGAAGCATCCTCTTCAACCTCAGCGGGCACGGACACTTTGATATATCTGCATATGAGAAATTCTTCGAAGGAAACCTTCCTGATCATGAAGTAACCTCGGAAGAGATCGAAAGATCAATCTCACAGTTGCATCTGCCGGTCTTCTGAAGTGAAGTCTGAAGAATTTTCGATTGTCGATTTTCAATTGTCGATTTAATCAAAAAATCGCAAATCGCAAATCGCAAATACTTTTTACTGACTGGAAACTAAAATGGAGATGAGGCAATGCCTCCTCTCCATTTTGTCTGATATGGGATTAATTAAATGATCAGCTGCATTTTGATGTGCCGCAGTCGGTGCAGATGAGGCATCCCTCCTGGTAGACCAGAGATATCGATCCGCATGAACTGCACTTCCCTTTGGCCTTCGTGCCGTTGGGAATATAACGCTTCAGCGAACGCTCGACCCCGTTCTTCCATGTGTTGATTGACTCATTGTCAAGCTTCATCGATGAGACCAGCTCAACCACGTCCTTGGCAGGCATACCGTAGCGGAGGACACCGGAGATAAGACGTGCATAATTCCAGAACTCAGGCTTGAACATGTGTGAAAGCCCTCCCAGCGTGTTCTTGTAACCGTACTTGTCAGTATACTGGAAGTCATAGCGCGTGTTACCCGCATCATCCTTGTTCTTTAGTATCTTTCCCTTGACAATGCTCTTGGGTATCGGGAACATCTCATCATCCTGCAGACCTGTAAAGATCTCATACGGTACTCCATCCTTCAGCCCCACGAAGGCTATCCACTTCTCCTCATTATTCTGGAACCGTATGACATCGGCATCAAGCACCTTCGGCCTTTCGGGTGACCACTCGGGCTTTTTATCATCCTTGTTGTTGGAGACAAGAACACCTGACCTTGAGCCGTCGCGGTAAACGGTAGCCCCCTTGCATCCCTCCTTCCATGCCGTGAGATAGAGCTCTGATACAAGCTCTTCCTTTGCATCGGAAGGGAGGTTGATGGTGACGCTGATGGAATGGTCAACCCATTTCTGAATGGCACCCTGCATGCGTACCTTGGCCACCCAGTCAACATCGTTGGCTGTGGCTTTATTATAAGGTGACTTCTCGACTATCTCAGAGATCTCAGCCTCTGACATGTTTTTCACCTGGTCAAAGTCATACCCGTTTACCCTCATCCAGTCGACAAACTTGTGATGGAACACGACAAACTCTTCCCAATGGTCTCCCACCTCGTCGATAAAGCTGACCTTCACATCCTTGTCATTTGGATTAACCTTGCGGCGGCGCTTGTAAAAAGGCATGAAGATAGGCTCAATGCCGGAGGTTGTCTGGCTCATGAGGCTGGTAGTGCCCGTGGGGGCAATCGTCAGCAGGGCTATGTTTCGCCTGCCATGCTTTTCCATCGCGGCATACATGTCAGGATCAGCCTCACGGAGACGGGTTATGAAAGGATTATTGAGCTCTCTCGCACTGTCGTAAATAGGGAACGGGCCCCGTTCTTTTGCCATCTCCGTGGAGGCTCTGTAAGCCTCAACAGCAAGGGTACGATGAACGTTCACTGAAAACTCCGTTGCCTCGTCTGTGCCATAGCGCAGCCCGAGTGCCGCCAGCATATCTCCCTCGGCGGTGATGCCAATGCCTGTCCTCCTCCCCTCACCGGTCTTGTGTCTTATGTTCTTCCACATGTTCAGCTCGACCTGCTTAAGCTCATGCGCCTCGGGGTCATTCTCGATCTTGGCAATGATGGCATCTATCTTCTCCTGCTCAAGGTCAATGATGTCATCCATGATGCGCTGTGAGAGATGCACATGCTCTTTGAAGAGCTCAAAATCAAATTCAGCTTCCGGGGTGAACGGATTATTGACATAACCGTAGAGGTTGATGGCAATCAGCCTGCAACTGTCGTAAGGACACAGTGGTATTTCGCCGCACGGGTTCGTTGAGACGGTCTCATAACCGAGATCGGCATAACTGTCCGGAACGCTCTCGCGCCTGATCGTGTCCCAGAAGAGGACCCCAGGTTCAGCTGACTTCCAGGCATTATGGACAATCTTGTTCCACAGCTTGCGTGCATCAATATCCTTTACGAATTTGGGCTCCTCCGATTTCACCGGGTACTGCTGGCGGAAGCTCTTGCCGTTGACAACGGCCTCCATGAACTCATCAGTGATCTTCACCGAAACATTTGCCCCGGTGACCTTCCCCGCTTCCAGTTTTGCATCAATAAAGCTCTCGGCATCGGGGTGTTTTATTGAGATTGAAAGCATCAGTGCGCCTCTGCGGCCGTCCTGTGCCACCTCGCGTGTCGAGTTCGAATATCGCTCCATGAAGGGCACCACCCCTGTTGAGGTGAGGGCGCTGTTAAGCACCGGTGAGCCTTTGGGACGTATGTGTGACAGGTCATGCCCCACTCCGCCGCGCCTTTTCATGAGCTGCACCTGCTCCTGGTCTATCTTCATGATGCCTCCGTATGAATCGGAGTCACCCTTGTTACCAATGACAAAACAATTGGAGAGGGAGGCGATCTGGTAATCATTGCCTATCCCGGTCATCGGTCCGCCCTGAGGAATGATATATTTAAAGTCTTTGAATGCCTGATAAATAGATTCTTCCGTAATAGGATTGGGATATTTCTTTTCAATACGACAGATCTCTGATGCAAGTCTGCGGTGCATGTCATCAGGGCTCTTCTCATACAGATTTCCGTATGAATCCTTCAGGGCATACTTGCTTGCCCATACCTTGGCCGCCAGGTCGTCACCCCTGAAATACTCCCGTGCCCCTTTTATGGCTTCCTCGTAAGAGTAGATCATTTTACCGTTACCCTCTGCCGTCCTGGATTTCTTCTCCGCTACCGCCTCTTCCTTTTTCATTTTCTTCTCTTCCTTCTTTACAACCTTTTCGTCAGGGGCGACGGATGGCTTCTGGACAAGTGTATCTCCCATAGACATTAAAAAAAATCTTAAAGTTTGATAATAAGTTACTTAGTTGACCGCCGGTAAAATTGATCGGGTTTTGCTAAAATAGGCATGCATGTCAGAGCAGGCAAGAATAAAACTTCTCTTTTATTAACATACATATCAACTTTATAAACCGGCTGTGAGCAAAAAAGAGAGGCCGGTTTCCCGGCCTCTGTAAACAACTGGTTATGTGAATATTAGAAGATAAGGCGAACTCCAAGCAGGCATCCCCATGTGCTTGAGGTGCTTATGCTCTTGCTGAGGGTCGTTTTATTGGCGAAGTCAGTAAGAGAGGTTGCATTGAGCCTGTATACAGGAGCTGTGGTTGCCGTACCCCTTGTAACAACTGTAAGCGGACGGACGTTGTCGTAGCTGGCCAGCGGGTTATAGGTCCAAGTGCCCCATGCATCGTTGATCATATTCCCGATATTCAGGAAGTCGGCAAAGATATCCTGGAGGATTTTTGCATCAAACCTGTGCATCCATGGACGAACCTCACCGAATCTCTCGGCATACTCGCCCTTACGGCTATGGAGATACTCGTTGCTGTTGATGTAATTCCAGAATGCCTCCTGCTGCTGTGCCGCTG
This sequence comes from Bacteroidales bacterium, assembly GCA_025455535.1. GTDB lineage: Bacteria > Bacteroidota > Bacteroidia > Bacteroidales > VadinHA17 > SR-FBR-E99. The sequence goes on from JALOMM010000206.1 coordinate 3,892, forward strand.
TCATTGTCACACCTCCCGAGGTGTAGTTCGCAAAATTAATCTCGGTTGCACTTGCAGGAATATACATCAGGTCAGATGATACACCGTCGCCGTTGAGGTCATTGGAATATGTATATGACCATCTCCCCTGCTGATAGCCCTGGTATACAAGAGAGAATGTGGTTGCAAAATGCTTCGCATACTCTATCCTGTAAGAAGCATTTCCCAGGAGCTTATGCGGTGTGGCAAAGCTTGAGTAGCTCAGACCCGGATCATTAAGACTCCCTATTGCAACGTTCGAAGAATATGCAGAGTAGGCTGCTGATCCAGGGTTGGCTGTAAGGTCGTATGCCATTGTATAGGTATAGGCGAACATACCGGAAAATCCTTTGGAGAAATTCTTGGTCAGCTGGCCGGTAACCGAATATTGATACCCTTCGCTGGCATTGTCAAGCTCCATAGCACTCGCTATTGATGTATTAACTTTTGCAGCGTTAGTTGATGCCCAGTATTCCCTTTTGTCAGGACCTGTCATTATGCCTGTCGGGGCAGCAAGGTTTATGTTCTGCTGTACAATAGCATTGATATCTTTTGAGAAGATTGCCTCTGCAGTGAAGACCATGCTCCATGGAAGCTCAATGTCTACACCTATGTTCGACCTCCATATCTGTGGGAACTTGAATTCCTTGCCCACCTGCACCACCGATGAG
>JALOMM010000207.1 GCA_025455535.1 Bacteroidales bacterium
ATTGTTTTTTTATTGAAAGTTTTGTATATTTGTTCTTTGAAGAGTTCCGGTAATGCCGGGATTCTTCTTATTTTTTAACCTATCAGAAGAGAATTATGTCGGAATTTGTCTATGTAACAGAAGAGGGGCTCCATAAAATGAGGGAGGAACTTGACCTGCTCCGTACTGAAAGACCGGCTATTGCCAGGCTCATTGCTGATGCGCGCGATAAGGGAGACCTTACCGAAAACGCGGAGTATTCAGCAGCCAAGGAGGCACAGGGGATGCTGGAGATGAAGATAGCACGCCTTGAAGACCAGGTGGCACGGTCGCGTATAATCGACGGCTCACGTATCAACACCACCACTGTTCAGATACTGAACCGGGTCAGGATACGCAACAAGGCCAGCGGATTAACCATGGAGTATCAGCTTGTGCCTGAGACGGAGGCTAACCTCAAGGAGGGTAAGCTGGCCGCATCATCGCCAATAGCCCAGGGTATTATGGGAAGAAAGGTGGGCGACGTGGTCGAGGTGAAGGTGCCGGCAGGCATTATACCGTTTGAGATAGTCAATATATCAATCTGACAAATCAGAATCATATGGCTACAATTTTCACGCGCATTATCAGGGGAGAGATACCCTGCTATAAAGTCGCTGAAGATGACCGTTTCATAGCCTTCCTTGACATAAAGCCTCTGAAGGCGGGACATACTCTTGTTGTGCCGAAACAGGAAGTTGACTATATATTCGACCTCGATGACAGGACGCTGGCTGACCTGACACTCTTTTCAAAGAGGGTGGCCGATGGGATAAAAAAGGTGGTGGATTGCAAAAGGATCGGGATGGCTGTGATAGGGCTTGAAGTACCCCACGCCCATGTTCATCTCATTCCGCTTGACAGGGAGATGGATATTCTCTTCACTAACCCGAGGGTTGTTTTATCTGAAGAAGAGTACAGGCGTCTTGCAAAAGCTATAAGCGATCAGATAAGCCTGTAACCGTTAACCGGATACAATAAAAAAGCCCCTGGCATTGCCCGGGGCTTTTTTAATATCGTCAGAAGCATTTACTTCTTTGCGGCACAGCACGGAGCAGCAGCAGCGGTACCCTGACCTGCCGGAACTGCCTCACCCTTTGTCTCAGCGCAACCTGCGGCTGACGGGCACTTTGAGCAGTCTTTGCCTGCAGTGGTACTGCAATCCTTACCGGCAGCAGCGTTTTTGCATGCATCTGCGGCAGAACCGCATGTGTCACACTTGCCGTCCTTGTTATTGTCGACGAAGGTGCACTCTTTCTTGGTCTGCTTTTTCTCCTTGTCTGAAGCCTGAGCGTAAACTCCTGCAGCCACAACCATCAGTGCGATGAGAATAAGGCTGCCAATCATCCATTTCTTCATACTCTTTGTTAATTGGTTTAAAAAGTAACAGGCGCAAGATAAAAAAGTTCTTCGATTTACAATCAGAAATATCTCAATTATCATAACTTTAACTCTGCTATCGCTGCAAAGTGTCTCGCTTTAAAGATATTGGCGACGACTTTCTGTCGCTCTTCTTCCCGCGGCTGTGCCTGTCATGTGGCGCTCACCTGGTGCGGGGCGAACGGATAATCTGTACAGGTTGTCTACTTACAGTTGCCCGGACAGACTTTCACGTCAGGCGCAACAACACGCTTGAACAGGCTTTCTGGGGGAGGTGCCTCATCGAGAGGGCAGCAGCATTTTCGGTATATAACCGGGGCAGCAGGATCAGAAAGCTCATCCATGAGCTTAAATACAAGGGAAGAAAGGAGGCAGGCACAATGCTGGGAGACCTCTACGGAAGGATACTGTCAGACGGCGGTTTCATGGAAGGGATTGACATCATCGTTCCTGTTCCTCTCCATCCAGCCCGACAGAGAGAGAGAGGATACAACCAGAGTGACTGTATAGCATCAGGCATCTCTGCCGCAACACGATTGCCGGTACGAAATGACATCATAAAACGGGTGGAGAGGAGAGGGTCACAGACGCAACATGGCCGTTATGACAGGTGGGAAAACGTGAAGGGTCTTTTTATTGTGTCAAAGCCTGAGGCAATAGCCGGAAAGCATCTGCTTGTGGTTGACGACGTGGTCACAACCGGATCAACGATGGAAGCATGCGTCAATGCCCTGCACGAGGCAGCAGATGTGAAAGTGAGTATAGTGGCACTGGCCGCAGCGCAGAAGCTTACCCTTTGACCCTGCCGCTGTTTTTCTTTACGAAATCTTCCCAGCTTTTCGACTTGCCCGATGCCGGCTTGTTACTCTGGTAGAAATGACACAGAGCCGCGCCAAGGGCATCAGTGGCGTCAAGGATCATTTTCTCTCCATGGAATGAGAGGATGGTTCTGAGCATCGTTGCCACCTGTTCCTTGCTTGCCTGCCCCTGTCCGGTGATCGACATCTTGATCATCCTCGGGGCATACTCGAAGACAGGCAGGTCACGGTAGAGGGCAGCGGATATGGCTGCCCCCTGAGCCCTGCCCAGCTTTAGCATGCTCTGTATATTCTTGCCGTAGAAGGGAGCTTCGACGGCGAACTCATCAGGGTGATACTGGTCTATGAGCTTAAGCGTCTCCTCGAATATTGTACGTATCTTTTTGAAATGATCCTCCTTCTTTCGCAGATCAATGATGCCAAGGGCAATGAGGGATGCGCTGTTCCCGGTCACCCTTATTAATCCATAGCCTGTGACAGTTGTTCCCGGGTCTATGCCCAGGATGATCCTTTCAGCCTGGCTCTTATTCACTTCAGAAACTGTCCCGGAGGTGCCAGATAAAGGTTTTTGGGCAGCTGATCTCCTTCAGAGAATACCCTGACCCTCCTGTACTGTACACTTGATTATGCCTTGGTGCCCTCGAGCAGTGAAATAGCTGCTGCAAGCGATGCCTCCTGAGGATCACCCCAGTCGTGAGTTATGTCATCGGTTGCCAGCACGTCAGGAAGCATCCCTTCATAGAAATCTCCCTGATCTGCAGAATTGACATATTCGAAAGTGATAGGAGCAAATACATACTCGTAATCGGGGTTGGGATTGCTGTTTGTCGGGAAGGGGAAGCCCCATAAATTCATCCCTGCCGGCTTGCCGTGGGTGGTGTCTCCAACCAGTGATACCTGAATATACGGCTTAAGGCTGTTGATGACAACCTCACTGGCCGATGCGCTGCTGCGGGTGGTAATGAATACCGCCCGGTCAAGTCCCAGCGGACTGTCGGTACGGATGAACTTGAAACTCTCATTCCAGTCAGCAGCGACAGCATTGTTATATTTAAGCTTATAGCAGATCTTGGTTGTATCACCTTTTTCGAGAATGAGGCTTGACAGCTGCTGGGCTATGCTCATGTAGCCGCCTCCGTTATAACGCAGGTCAATGATAATATCCGTAATATTGTTGGCCTTGAAGTATGCAAAGGCCTCGTTCAGCTCTTCTTCCGACGGCTCAATGAATGTCTCAAAGGCGAGGTATCCTGTTTTCCCGGTAGAGAGATTCAGAATTCTGTAATCTGTCACCGAATTGATTGTGAAACTGGCTTTGGCCGAAGTGACGGTCAATCTGGTGCCGTCAGGCTTTATGAACTCGAATTTATTGGTGTAGCCGGCAGTGGAAGGCCCCATGAGCGCATTGTAGGCGGCTCCGTCGCCTGAAAGAAATATCTGTGCGACGTTCTGATCGTTGATCTTGTCTATGATCCAGCCTCTTCTTACATCTTTCGGCCAGAGGTCAGATCCCTT
>JALOMM010000208.1 GCA_025455535.1 Bacteroidales bacterium
TCTCATTTATTGACTAAAAGTACAAAAAAACTGGAGATCGTTATAACTTTGCAATTATTATCAGCAGACCCCTTTATGACGAGATTAAGTGTGAACATCAACAAGGTTGCAACCATCAGGAATGCCCGCGGCGGCAACGTGCCTGATGTCAGGCTTGCCGCAATAAAATGCCAGAGCTTTGGCGCTGAAGGCATTACGGTTCATCCGAGGCCTGATGAACGACATATAAGGTACAGCGATGTTTACGACATAAAGGATATTGTTGTCACGGAATTCAATATAGAGGGCAATCCGGAAAAGGGGTTCATCAGTCTTGTCTGTGACGTCGTCCCTGACCAGGTTACCCTGGTGCCTGACTCTCACGATGCCATTACTTCCAATGCAGGATGGGATACAAAGACCAATCTCTCTTTCCTGACTGATGTTATTGCAGGCTTCAGGGAAAAGGGGATACGCACCTCCATCTTCACCGGTACCGACACAGAGATGATCGAATATGCTGCCCGGACGGGTACTGACCGTATTGAATTATATACCGAGCCGTACGCGGCAATGTACAGCCGCGACAGGGATGCAGCGCTGGAGCCTTTTTTGCGTGCTGCAGAAGCGGCACGTCAGCTGGGGCTGGGGGTAAATGCGGGACATGACCTTGACCTTCACAATCTTGCGTGGCTGCACCAGAATATTCCGTGGCTCCTCGAGGTGTCAATCGGACACGCCCTCATCTCCGATGCCCTTTATTACGGTCTTGAAAATACCATCCAGATGTACCTCAGGGAGCTAAGGCGAAACTGATCAGGCCTTTTAAAGGTGTTTTTCTATAATTGTCTTCAGAACCTCAATCCCCACCGTATTCTCCGCTCCACCGGGGATGATGATATCGGCATATCTCTTCGAAGGCTCTATGAACTGGAGGTGTGATGGCTTAACGGTCTCATTGTAACGGGCAAGAACCTGCAAAACGGATCGGCCGCGCTCAACGATATCACGCTGTATGACTCTCCCCAGCCTGTCATCAGCGTCAGCATCGACAAAGACTTTTATGTCAAGCATCGAGCGGAGGCCGGGATCTACAAGGACCAGTATCCCTTCCACGACTACCACTTCGGCAGGCTGCACAGGTATCGTCTCCCTTGACCTGAGACATGTAAGGTATGAATATACCGGCATCTCGATCGGACGGCCCGCTCTCATCTCAGCCAGGTGAGACATCAGAAGGGTGAACTCCACTGCATCAGGATGATCAAAGTTGATCTTCTGCCTTTCCTCAATGGTGATATGGCTGTTATCCTTGTAATAGCTGTCCTGCGGCAATATAACGACCTCTCCCGGAGGGAGCATCTCAATAAGCCTGCGTACAACGGTCGTCTTTCCGGAGCCTGTCCCTCCGGCAATCCCGACAATAAGCATAAAATGATTATTTTTGTATCAAAAGTAGCAAAATATCTGCATGATAAAACATATCGTGATCTTTAAACTCACACCGCCGTATACCGCTGAAGAGAAAGAGATTTTTCTGAAAAGGCTGAATGAGATCTTCAGCCCGCTGGGGAGAAAGCTTGATTTCATCATTGAGTACAAGACAGGGATCAACATCCTTGATGCGGCACATGCCGGTGATTTTGTTATAGACTCAACATTCAGTTCGCAGGAAGACCTGAACCGGTACATAGCCAGCGAAGAGCACCGCCAGGCCGTGGAACAAGCCTCGGGGATCAGAAAAACGAAGATTGCAGCAGATTATATCGACTGAAAATGAATTCACTCTACCCTATTAAATTCAGGCCCGTGCTCAAGGAGACCCTGTGGGGTGGCAAAGCCCTGCATGAGCGTTTTGGCAAGGAGAGCAGGCCAGGTGCGGCTGTTGGAGAGAGCTGGGAGATAAACGGCATGTCGGGTGAAAGTTCTGTAGTGGCCAATGGATTCCTGAAGGGTAACAGTCTCGAGGAGATAATCGAAATATATATGGGCGATCTCGTCGGCGACACAGTCTACGACAGATTCGGGACAGAGTTTCCCCTGCTTATTAAATTCATTGATGCCCGGGCTACCCTTTCGATCCAGGTTCACCCTGATGACAAACTGTCGACAGAACGTCATCACGCCTGGGGCAAGACAGAGATGTGGTATATTATTGACAGCGAGCCTGATGCAATAATATATACCGGGTTCAGGAGGAAGATCACAAAGGAGGAATATCTTCATTATCTCGAGGGCAAACAGCTTGCAGGCATCATTAATGCCACACCTGCAAGGCCGGGAGATTCCTTCTTCATTCCGGCGGGTATGGTACACGCCATCGGGGGAGGCGTTCTCCTTACCGAGATACAGCAGACATCTGATGTCACTTACCGGATCTATGACTGGGATCGTGTCGATGCTTCGGGCAAGCCCAGGGAGATGCATACCGTGCTGGCCCTTGATGCAATAAATTTCGACATTGATCATACCGGGCTGCTGAGAGTGGAACCGGTGGCGAACAAGGCTGTGGAGCTTGCATCATGCCGTTACTTCCATACCAGCCTGATGCAGGTCGACAGGCCGGTGATAAAAGATTACAGCCTGACAGACTCATTTATCATCTATATATGCACCGGCAGCATGGTCGTGATTGATTGTCTTGACCACCGCGAGGAGCTGAGGGCGGGTGAGACGATCCTGATCCCGGCATCTGCTGACACTGTTGCGATTATACCGCAGGGTAAGGCAACCCTTCTTGAAGTATACATACCAAAAAATGAAAGCTGATATGAAACAACTGATAACCATTCTGATGACATTAACCCTCCTGGCGGCCGTCTCATGCGGCGGCGGCACGGGTGACGGCAAAGGCCGCAGGGCAGGGTCGCGACATGAGCCTGACACCGGATACACTGGTACCAGGAGCTATTTCAAGGACGATGTAAAGGTCAGGGAGGTGACATTCAAGAACGGAATAAGGTCAGGACTGTCACGAACTTTTTATGCCGGCGGAGTAACAGAGCAGGAGATTATGTACAGTGAAGGGAAGAAAAACGGTGAAGCAAAGTGGTTCTATCCTGACGGAAAGCTCTTCAGGATCACCCCTTATCTCAATGATACGATAAACGGCGCACAGATACAGTACTACAAAAGCGGGCGCATCAAGGCCAGACTTGAATATGTCGACGGCAAACGGCGCCCGGGACTGGAGGAATACACAATGAGCGGCAGCAGGATAACTGACTACCCCGGCGTGATTTACAGGGCGGAAGATGAATACAGTGAGAGAGGCGTGTACAAGCTCTTCATTGAGATGACCGACAAATCGGAAAACGTAAAATACTACAGGGGTGACTTTACAGACGGACTGGTTGATCTGTCTGTCTGCAAGCCCCTCCTTCAGACAGCTGCAACAGGTTATCTTGACCTGAAAAAAACCGAGGGTCACAGCGCTGACTCTGTCGTTGTGGTAGCTGGTTACCTGACAAATCACGGCAACAGACTGTACTACCGTCTTGCCATCCCTCTTCCATACAAAGACCTTAACTGATACGGCCATGGCAGAGACACTTGTACCCGGCATCACGCTGACGATAACAAAAACGGTAGGACATAATGAGACTGCAGCTGCATATGGCTCTGGACTTCATGATGTTCTCTCCACCCCAGCCATGATAGCATTCATGGAACAGACAGCCATGAAAGCTGTGGAAGCATTTCTCGACATGGGTGAAGGCACCGTTGGAACTGAGGTAAGGGTGAAGCATCT
>JALOMM010000209.1 GCA_025455535.1 Bacteroidales bacterium
TCCTTGCCAATGCGACGGTGATCACGCTTCCGGGCTTCCTCGAGCATTGTCATATATTCGTCAAGCATCTTCTGCTTCGGGAAGGTGATTCCGTATATCCGGGTGAGCATCCTTCTCTTCTCGTCGCCTCTCCAGTATGCTCCGGCCAGGCTCAGTATCTTTATGGCCCTGATCGATGATGTGTCAGGAAGATGCGGTCCGCGGCACAGATCGGTGAAGTTACCCTGACGATAAAGGGTTATCGTTCCGTCCTCGAGCTCAGATATCAGCTCTGTCTTGTATTCATCTCCCTTTGCAGTGAAGAGGTCAAGAGCCTCTTTCTTGCTGACCTCCGTCCTTACAATCGGACTGTTCCCGGCTGCCAGCTCCTTCATCCGGGCTTCTATGGCCGGGAGATCACTGTCTGTTATGACTTTGCCTTCGCCGGGGTCAACATCATAGTAGAACCCGTTCTCGATGGCAGGTCCGATGCCGAATTTCATACCCGGCCAGAGCGACTCAAGTGCCTCAGCCATGAGGTGGGCCGATGAGTGCCAGAAAGCATGCCTGGCCTCAGGATCATCCCATTTGTGAAGCTTCAGGGTAGCATCTGCGTCAACAGGACGTGTTATATCACGCAATTCACCGTTGACAGTTGCGGCATAGACCTCGGCAGCAAGCCTTGGACTGATTGACATGGCAACATCATAACTGCTTACACCTTTCTGGTATTCCCTCACAGTGCCGTCCGGAAATGTGATCCTGATCATTAATCTCCATTTAAAAATTAGTTTGCAAAGATAACGATTTTTTGAACGTCTCTGTTCAATGGCCTGAAGACATAACTTATCTGATTAAAATGAGATTAACGGAAGTGTGGCACAGATTTTGGATTTTATGATATGACATTAATAACAAACGCCATGAAAAGGTTAGTGATTTTAACAGCAGCAGCAGCGATAATCCTGAGTTCATGCGACATTCAACCCGATGCTTTTTTCTATGCCGACAAGCTCAGGGCTGATATCGGAGAAGAAGTTTACTTCACCAATGAATCTTACAATGCCAGCTGGGTCAGCTGGGATTTCGGTGATGGCACATGCTCTGATGCCTATAACGCTGTGCATACATGGTCGGCATCAGGTGTCTATACAGTTGTCCTGACTGCATTTTCATCAACTGGGAGCGTCGACCAGGCCTTCCTCGAAGTTGAGATAGTATCGCCTACAATGCTTGAGATTGAGGTCCTTGAATGGTATGATGAATATCCGGTACAGGGTGCAAGTGTCATTCTCTATCCGACACTTTCAGACTGGGACAATGAGACTAACGCCCTGGTTGAAGGCTTCACCAATGCAGCCGGCAAGGTGGTATTTACCAACCTGGGTCCGTATGTATACTTTGTCGATGTATGGCATCAAACACATAATAATTACACCCTGAGGGACGAGGATGTGGATTTCATACGCACTCCCCAGCTTGTCAGTAATTCACTCAACAAGTTCACTGCCTGGGTTGACTACACCGGGGCCAAGAGCGGGTCGGTATCGCGTGACAGAAAGCAGCTCCTTCCGCTCAAGGGCAGAGAGTTTCCGTCAGCAGGAATGAAATAAGAATATATTGGGGCAAAAAAATAATCTCTCTGATTCTAAAGTTAATAAATTCGTTATGTTTGTGAGTTCATTAACCTAATCGACAGAATCACATGGAGACAAAGTTTGCCCTCGCAGGAATAGACTACCTGATCATGGTGGTCTATTTTATTTTTGTTCTGGGTATCGGGTGGGCCCTGAAAAAGTACATGAAAAATGCCTCGGCTTTTCTTGAGGCCGGACGGTCAATGCCGGCCTGGGTAGCTGGTCTGGCCTTTATTTCCACCAACCTCGGAGCTCTTGAAGTGATGGGGATGACAGGTTCAGGACTCAAATACGGTATGCTTACTACCCACTTCTACTGGGTAGGAGCAATCCCTGCGATGCTCTTTCTTGCCCTGTTCATGATGCGTTTTTATTACGGCTCGAAAGCCAGGTCGGTGCCTGAGTATCTCAAGCTCCGGTTCAATGAAAAGACACGGGGACTGAATGCCATTCTCTTTGCCGTGATGACAGTGCTCGCTTCCGGTATCTCCATGTATGCGCTGGCAATCCTGCTGGAGAATGTGCTTGGATGGAACTTCAATGTCTCGCTTCTGGCCTCTGCAGCGATTGTGCTTGCATATACCTACCTCGGCGGCCTCTCTTCAGCCATTTATAACGAAGTGCTCCAGTTTTTCATCATCGTCATCGGCCTGCTGCCCATGACAATACTGGTGCTCACTGATGTCGGAGGCTGGGGCGGATTACAGGGCAGCCTGGCACCTATTGTGGAGAGCAAGGGATATGCGGCCGATACATGGACAACGACATGGAAGTACACTTCCACCGAATCGGGTAACCCGCTCGGGGTAGCATGGTACGGTATTTTTGCCGGACTGGGCTTTGTCCTTTCATTCGGCTACTGGTGCACAAATTTCCTGATCGTTCAGCGCGCAATGGCAGCTGAGTCAATGACCGCGGCACGAAAGGTACCTCTCATCGGAGCCATCCCGAAAATGTTCATTCCTTTCCTTATTATTGTCCCTGGTATCGCAGCACTGGTGCTTCTCAATGACCCGACAAAAGGCTTCGTCCTTCCGGTTAACGAGACAGGCCAGCCGATATACGACTACACAATTATTATGCTGCTGAAGCAGTACCTGCCGGCAGGCGTTCTCGGCCTTGGCGTTACTGCACTTCTTGCCTCTTTCATGTCAGGCATGGCAGGCAATGTCTCTGCGTTCAATACCGTATGGACCTATGATATCTACCAGAGTTATATCAGGCCCACAACCAGCGATCATGAATCAGATGACAGGCACTATCTGAAAGTAGGAAGGATAGCGACCATTTTCGGAGTTCTGGTAAGTATAGGGGCTGCATATATTGCGAGTAAGTTCGGTAACATTATGGACTTCCTGCAGACTATCTTTTCAATGATCAATGCCCCTCTGTTTGCCGTGATCTTCCTGGGCATGTTCTGGAAACGCTCGACAGGCAACGCAGCCTTCACGGGTCTTCTTGCCGGCTTCTTCATTGCACTGCTTCACCATGGTCTTACTCAGCCTGAGGGGGCTGCAACACTGGTAAAGGGCGGATGGCTGGGCGTCGTCCATACTTATCCCGTGGAGATGGCACAGAACTTCTGGACTGCGATCTTCGCCTTCACCACCTCCACTTTGCTGACCATAGTCATCTCTCTTCTCTCCAAACGCACCAAGAGTGATGAAGAGCTCAACGGACTGGTGTATTCAATGACTCCTCGACTGAATGACGGCGATGTCAAGTGGCACCAGAGACCCTGGTTCCTTGCCACAATTGTCGGTGTGATTTGTATTGTGCTTACAATATTGTTCTGGTAACATAAAAAAAAGATGTCATGTTAGATATAAGATTTCCAATAGGACTGATGTTCACGATCTTCGGAGTTCTGATAACCATTTACGGTCTTGCCACAATGGGCAATGAGGCGATGTATGTCCGATCGCTCAATGTAAATATAAACCTCGTCTCAGGCATCTGCATGACGGTATTCGGGGTGATCATGCTTCTCCTGTCAGAACCGGTAAAGAAGATGTTCAGGAAATAGAACCTCCTTGCTGAATAACATTGAAAAGAGGGTGCCAGATTGCACCCTTTTTTTACATCTTGTCTGAAAACAGCGAACCCGGCA
>JALOMM010000210.1 GCA_025455535.1 Bacteroidales bacterium
TGTCAGCTTAAGACGGTAGTAAAGTGGCAGCAGCACAAGTGCTATTACAAAGTAACCGAAGAGGTAACCGAAGACTACCACCATGTAACTGAACTGTGTCTCGCTCACCCATCCCGGAACAGACATGAATGTTACACCGGAGAGTGAAGCCCCTATCATGCCGTAGGCAACCACAAACCAGGGAGAGACCCTGTTGCCGATATAGAACGACTGGTTATTGGCTTTGCGGGCAGTAATCCATGTCACTGCGAAGAGCAGGACAGTATATGCCACGAACAGGCTGAGGATAAGTGCAGGAGTCATAATGGAGACTGTTATGACTGCAAGAATAACAAAAAGATCGGAGATAAAAACAGGTATAAGACGGGGTTTCCGGACAATAATGAATAATTTTGCGGTAAAGCTTTTTTATGGCAACACGTTTCCCTTCCAAGCTGCTTGAAGATGCAGTGAACGAGTTCTCCTCTCTGCCTGGTATAGGTCGCAAGACCGCATTCAGGCTTGTAATGCACCTGCTCAGGCGCGACAGTTCGGAGGTCAAACGGTTCGGCGAGACTATCACACGTCTCAGGGAAGATGTCTGTTATTGCAGCGTATGCCACGGCATCAGCGACACACCTGTCTGTGAGATATGCGGTGATGAGGCCAGGGACAGAAGCCTGATATGTGTTGTCGAGAATGTTCAGGATGTGATGGCGGTGGAAAACACCAGGCAGTTCAGAGGCACCTACCACGTCCTGGGAGGTATCATCTCTCCTGTTGACGGTGTCGGTCCTTCAGATCTGACTATAAACCGTCTCGAGGAAAAGGTCCGCAGCGGTGATATTAAGGAGGTGATACTGGCCCTCAGCACAACCATGGAGGGGGATACAACCAACTTTTATATTTACAGGCGCCTCTCTCCGTTTGATGTGCGCATCACGACCCTTGCCCGCGGGGTAGCCATAGGTGATGTGCTGGAGTATACTGACGAGATAACGCTTGGTCAGTCAATAGTGAACCGCCGGCTCTTCTCCCTCCCTTCACAGGGGTAACGCTTAACGTCGCAATAACCGGTTATTGTCATTTTTTTATTCTGAAAATCTTGCTTTATTTGATAAAATTAACGCCAGGTCATGACAGATATTTTTAGCAGGTTCTTTTCCCAATCCTCGCAGCAGATGAAAAAATCGGCGATACGCGAGATACTGAAGCTTACACAGAGGCCTGATATGATTTCTTTTGCCGGAGGGCTCCCGTCACCTGACTCCTTCCCGCTGGATGACATTAAGAAGATCACGGCCGAGGTACTTGATGAGGATGGTCATGCGGCACTTCAGTATGGTACTACTGAAGGGGATATTAAACTCCGTTCACTTCTGGTTGAGCGTCATAACAGGGACGGGTTGCACCTCACTGTCGAAAACCTCGTCATCACAACCGGATCACAGCAGGCCCTTGATCTGATCGGAAAGATATTCATCAATCAGGGTGACGTTGTCTTCTGCGGCCTTCCATCCTACCTGGGGGGCATCAATGCCTTCATGATCTACGGAGCCCGTATGAAAGGGATACCGCTTGATGACCATGGCATGAGGCCTGACCTTCTTGAGAAGAGTATCATCAAGATGAAGAATGAGGGCTACATCCTCAAGTTCATATATATTATACCTGACTTTCAGAATCCCGCAGGGGTAACCCTTCCGATGTCACGCCGACAGGAGATAATACGCATTGCCGAGAGACATGACCTGCTCATCATCGAAGACAGTCCGTACCGCGACGTCCGTTTCGAAGGGACACCGCAGCCACTGATGGCTGCCCTTGACCACAGCGGAAGGGTGCTTACTCTCAGCACTTTCTCGAAGATCCTCGCCCCCGGTTTCAGGCTAGCCTGGGTCATTGGACACCGCGAACTCGTCGACAAGATCGTGACTGCCAAGCAGTCTGCCGATCTATGTTCTCCCGCGTTTGTACAGAAGATAACGGCAAGATACATTGAGAAAGGACTGCTTGATGTCAACCTGCGAAAAACCATAGCCCTGTACCGCGAGCGACGCGACCACATGATAAAATGCTTCCGTGAATATATGCCTGAAGGTGTTAAATGGACAGAGCCTGAGGGAGGGTTATTCCTGTTCGTCACTCTCCCGCCCTCGATGGACGCTGCAAAACTGCTTGAGCGGGCAATCAGAAAAAATGTTGCATTTGTCTGCGGATCAGTTTTCTACTGCAACAATGAAGGACAGAACACAATGCGTATCAACTTCTCATACTGCGGACCGTCAGACACCTGTGAGGGAGTGCGCAGGCTGGCAGAAGCGGTCAGGGAGGAGATGGCGTCCGTCTGAGAACGATGGAGCTCTCTATTGTAATAGTATCATTCAATGTGTGTAACTACCTCAGGCAGACACTGCTCTCACTGCAGAGGGCAGCAATGCCGGATGCACATGAAATAACAGTGGTTGACAATGCCTCGTCTGACGGATCTGCTCAGATGGTCTCCACAGAATTCCCTGATGTAAGGCTGATCATCTCTGGTGCCAACGAGGGTTTTGCTGCAGCATGCAACAGGGGTATCATGGCCTCTTCAGGCGATTTCATACTTATACTTAATCCTGATACGACAGTCGGAACTGATGCTCTCACCCTGGCACTGGACTTCATGCGGAGTCATCCGGATGCCGGAGCGGCAGGAGCACGTATGGTTGACGGTACCGGCCGTTTCCTGCCTGAGTCAAAGCGTGGCTTCCCCTCCCCCATGACATCATTCTTCAGGTTTTCACGACTGTACAGGCTCTTTCCGCGATCTCCCCTCTTCAATGCCTATTATCTCGGCCATCTGCCTGACGATGCCACCTGCAGGGCTGACATACTTACCGGTGCCTTTATGATGATAAGGAAGGAAGCCCTTGAGAAGGCGGGGCTCTTTGACACATCGTTCTTCATGTACGGAGAGGATATCGACCTGAGCTGGCGTATCATCAGGGCCGGATACTATAACTATTACCTGCCGGAAGTACAGATAACTCACTTCAAGGGACGCAGTGCGGTATCTGATGAGGAAAGATCACTTCGATATTTCTACGGTTCCATGACAATATTTGCCAGGAAACACCTCAAACGCTCATGGCACCTGCCTGTCGCAGCCTGTGTCACCGTGATCTGTTTTGCTGCCAGGAGCTCTCTCCGGGTGCGGCGGTTAATTAAAATTTGACCACTGTTGTTAAAAAGGAGAATAAGGTATATCGACATTATGCAATATTTCTCTTATATTAGTCTCTTTAAGCAAATAATCACCTGAATGAGAAGGGCTAAATATATACTGTATGTACTGTACATGCTGCATGCAGTAACGCTTTCCGGCCAGTCAAGAAGTGAACTGCGCGATATGTTCATCTCTGCGGAAGGAGACCTTCTGTTCGAGGATTATGCCGAAGCACTGCCCAAATACCTGAATCTTCTTCAGATCTACCCTGAAAACTATAATTTCTATTTCAGGGCAGGACAGTGCTACCTGAACACACCGGGCGAGAAGGACAAGTCCATCCCGTTCCTTGAGACAGCAGCAAAAAACATAAATCCTGCACACCGCCCGGGCAGTTTCAGGGAGACGGGCGCACCATATGATGTATTATATCACCTGGCCAATGCCTATCGGATAAATAATCAGCTCGACAAGGCTCTCGAAACATATGATCTTTTCCTCAGGGAT